>DASYGC010000516.1:0-12347 GCA_036000225.1 Ktedonobacterales bacterium
GCCCGGCGTGAACGCCCGCAGATCAACGCCGCAAGGGATGACCTCGATGCGCCCGGCCGTCAGCCCATAGATGCGCTCGATCTGGTCGCGCTCGTGCGCGGTGGCGGCCGTCACACAGTCGGCGGTGGCGGCGATCAGCCCCTCGCAGTCGGCGCGACGCTGGCCCGCCGGGGTATTCTCCGCCACCGCGCCCAGGCGCTCGCCCTGGCGCTCGCCCTTGAGCCGTTCGAGGGTATGGAACATGGTGACGTGGGGAATGTTCCAGGCGCGGGCCAGGCTGAGGCCGGCGGCGCCTGAGAGCCAGTAGTGGCTGTGGATCAGGTCGTAGGGATGACCGTTGCGCTCGGCGAAGTGCTTGACCCGCCGCACAAACTCGTCGAGATGGGGGGAGAGTTCGCTCGTCGCCAGGGGGGCGACGGGTCCCGCCCGCACCCGGACCAGGCGCACATGCTCGCCCAGCGGTTCGATCGGGGAATCGGCGGGATCGGTCCAGCGAGTAAAGACATCTACCAGAATACCGCCGCGGCCAAGCTCCCGGCTCAACTCGCGCACATACACATTCATGCCACCGGCATCGCGCGTGTGTCCTAATTGCGCCAGAGGAGAGGTGTGCAGACTGATCATCGCGACTCTAAAGCACACGCGGGCACCTCGCCTCCACCGCGCCGGTGGCGTGCCGTTCGGCATAGATGCGCGGCCAGCGACCTTCGCTAGATCGCGCCGCGGCCTTCCGCTGGGTCTGAATGGGCTGACCCCTGCCCGTATTTCGTGCCATCATGCGAACGCTCGTGCCTCCGTACTTTCAACGCGCTGGTTGCCCGCGTCGTAGGCGCATCGGTGGGGCATCGGGATCGACGCCCTTCCTGCTCGCTCGCTCGCGCATGCGTCCCGGCGCATTGGTCTCGCCGGAGTGGCGTATGACTCTACGCGCTCCGGCCTCGTGATCGTTCCGTGTCCCGATCTGTCGCTGGCGCGCATGGGTACGCGCCCGCTGGCCTCGTCATCTACGTTGGCTTGGGGGGCAGCGCCAAATACGCCTTGCCTCCCATACCCCTCACGAGACACTTCACTTAGTATAGCACCCGTGACCAGGCGAAAGCACTGCTCGGCCCGTGCTCGGCCCGCACGCGCGCCCGCCAGCCGTTTCGCCTGGCGGACGGACGCCCTCTGAGCGGTGGCATACAACGTGCGCGCCAGGCGGCAGACTCCCCAAATGGGGGGTAGACAGGTGCCACTCACTATCTCTACAATAGATGCGGGCGAATAGATGATGGCGCGCGCGAAAAACCCGCGACGCTCCCACACCATCGCCGCCAGACATTTCCAGACATTGCGCGAGATCGAGCAGACGAAACGACGGCGAGTGCGGCGTTGACTGCCGCGAAATCCGGGGTGAGGTGCTTTCGCCATGACAACCGCGCTGAAAGATGAGCAACTCGCGCGTGCGCTCGCCCTGCTGGGGAACCACTTCGATCCCGAGATCGAGCAATCGTTCGCCACCATCGAGGAGCGCATTCTCGCCCAGGCGCTCGAAAATGTCGAGCAGGCCGAGCGTCACCTGCGTGAGATCGAAGAGCTGATGGGTGAGGATGCCCTCGCCGCGATTCGCTAGTCACCTGCCGCCTCCCCACCGCTGGCGTGGTGTGCCATACTCTGAGGCAGCCGCCCGGTCGTGTCGCCGGCGCAAGGATCGTCTCGCGCCGCGGTGGGTGAGGATGCGTGATGGCTGAGGAACGCGATCACTACGCCGTGCTGGGCGTGGCGTCTGAGGCGAACGAGGAGCAGATCCGGCTGGCGTTTCGGCGCCAGGCGCGCCTCTACCATCCCGATGTCGCGGGCACCGGCGATCTGGCACGCATGCTCGCGCTCAACGAAGCCTATCGCGTGCTCAGTGACCCTGAACTGCGCCGCCAGTACGACCGCACACGCGGCCTGCCAGGCATCCGTTCCCGCTCCGAGCCTTCCGCTGGCGCCAGCGCCGCCCCTTCGGCCACGGCATCCGCCGCGCCGCACAGCGGGCCGCGCGCCAGCGCCTCCCCCGCACCGGCCGCCGGCAGCCTGCGCATTTCGTCTGGTCCGCTGCGCCAGCGCGCGCGGCTGGCGGCCAGCGACCGCTCCGCGCTGGCCAGCATCAGTTTCGCGCGTGGCGGAGCGCTGCTGGCCACCGGCCTGATTGATGGGCAGGTTCAGCTATGGGATGTCGCCACGCAGGCCATCACCCAGCGGCTCAGCTTTGCCGCCGCGGCGTCCGCGGGCGTGCTGCGCGAGGTGCGCCTCTCGCCGGCCGGCATCCTCGCCGCCGCCTGGGGCCTGGCGCTCGGCACCCGCGTCTGGAATGTCGCCGACGGACGCACGCTGTGGAGCAGCGGGGCGAACGCGCCCAGCGGCGCGATGGACCTGGCGCTGACCGACCAGCCCGCCCTGGCGCGCCTGGCGCTGCCTGATGCGCCGCTGGCGCTCGCGGGTGAGGATCCCTTTCGCTGGGCGCACGAAGGCCGTGCTGGCACCGCCGTCTTCACGCGCCCGCTGGCCGGCCCGGTTGACCCCGCCTGGGCCGTGCCCCGCCAGTGCGTCGAGGGCCGCGCCAGCGACAGCACCTCCAACGGCGGCAACGGCGGCTGGCGCGTGCACGAACGGCTGCTCTCCGCCGACGGCCAGCGCCTGCTCACCTTCAGCGCGCAGCCGGGACCGGGCAAGGTGCGCACCATGGCGCTGCACATCTGGGAGATCGAGGGCCGCGCGCCGCGGCGGGTGGCGCGCGTGGCGCTGGCGCCGGGCGCGGCGTGGTATCCACTGGCCGCGACCCCCGACCTGGCCTGGGTAGCCATCGGCTATCAGGAGCAAACGGTGCGGGTGCTCGCCCCCGCCACCCAGGCGCAGCGCACGATCTCGACCGGCCTGCTGCCGCCCGAGTCGCGCGTGGCGCTCGCGCCCGATGCCGCGCTGCTGGCGCTGGCGCGCGGCAAGACGCTCGACCTGTGGGCGGTGGCCGATGGCACGCTGGCACAGCATTGGGACTTCGCCGCCGAGGTCACCGCCCTCGCCTTCGCCGTGCGCGTGGCGCCAGCGGGGCCTGCGGGGACAGCGGGCTGGCCGGCGCTGGCCATCGGGCTGAGCAACGGGGTTGCCGAGGTCTGGGGCTGACCGCCTGGCTTTCTGGGGAGGAAGCACCGCGATGTCACTCGCCGTTCATGTTCTCAATCTGCCGTATGAGCACTCGCTCGACGAGTTGCGCGCGCTGCTCGCGCCGGAGATTCATCTCAGCGGAGGTGAAGACGTGGCCTCCGATTGCGCGATTCTGGTGGCTGGCTACCCTCTGCGCGCCCAGATCCTGGCGAGTGCCAGTCTGCGCGCGCTCGTGATTCCCTGGGCCGGCGTGCCCGCGCCCACGCGGAACTTGCTGCTGGAGATACCTCAGATTGCCGTGCATAACCTGCACTTCAATGCCGTGCCGGTTGCCGAGATGGCCATCACGCTGCTGCTCGCGGCGGCAAAATACATCATTCCCAGCGATCGCGCCCTGCGCGCCAGCGACTGGACGCCGCGCTTCCGCCAGCCCGATCCCGGCGTACTGGTACACGGGAAGACGGCATTGGTGCTGGGCTACGGCGCGATTGGTACACGGGTCGCACGCATGTGCCATGGCCTGGGCATGCGCACACGGGCCGTCAGGCGCCAGGTCGCCGGCGTGGGCGAACCACCAGTCGCGACGGACGAGGGAACTCTGCTCTATGCGCCAGCGGCGCTGTCCCACCTGCTGCCTGGCGCCGACTTCGTGATCGTGTGCCTGCCGCTCACGCCCGACACCGATGGGCTGCTCGGTGCCCACGAACTGGGACTGCTGCCCTCCCACGCGATCCTCGTCAACGTCAGCCGCGCCGAAATCGTGGATGAAGCGGCGCTCTACCACGCGCTGCGTGATGGCACGGTCTACGCGGCGGGCCTGGATGTCTGGTATGCCAATCCGGGCAGCGAAAGCGCGTCGGTCGGTGTCGCGCCATCAACCTACCCGTTCCACGAACTGGACAATGTGGTGATGAGTCCCCATCGCGCCGGCCATGCCCATGAAGTCGAACAGCAACGCCTGGGCGCGCTGGCGGACCTGCTGAACCACGCGGCGCGGGGCCAGCCCATGCCCAACCGGGTTGACGTGCGCGCGGGCTACTGAATCGCAACTCGGCGCAATCGCAACTCGCCGCAAATGGCGCGAGCAATCGAAATTGACATGGGCCGCCAGCGGCGTGTATACTTTGATGTGCGGCGGGGCACGCCCCGCGCGCAAGCCCCCGTGGCGGAATGGTATACGCGGCAGGTTGAGGGCCTGTGCTCGAAAGGGCGTGGTGGTTCGAGTCCACTCGGGGGCACCCATCGCGGTGCCTGGCTGCGCCACCCGGCGTCTCCAGGCACGCGGCGTTTTTTGAGGGCGGCTAGCTCAGCTGGCAGAGCGTCTGCTTTACACGCAGAATGTCAGGGGTTCGAGTCCCTTGCCGCCCACCACGTGCTCCTCAGCTTCCGCGCACGGGCAGTTGCTGCACCGACCAGCGGTTGCCATCGGGATCGCTGAAGTACACGAACGATCCCCAGGCCAATATCTGCACCTCACTCACCTCCACGCCGCGCGCGACCAGTTCCGCATGCGCCGCGTGGATATCCGCGACCACCAGTTGCAGTCCCCGCACCGACCCGGGGGCGCCTTCGACGATGCCTTCTCCCAGCGCGATCGAGCACGCCGACCCCGGCGGCGTCAGTTGTACAAAGCGCACCGTTGCGCTCACACGCTGGTCGTGGTCCACCTGGAAGCCCACCTTTTCAGCGTAGAACGACTTCGCGCGGTCCACATCCGCCACTGGGAGCACCACCAGTTCGAGTTTCCAGTCCATCAGCTGACCCGCTCTTTCCGTCTCTGCGCCGTTCCTGGCTCGCCGCCTGGGGGCGAGCCCACTGCGCGCGGTATACCACATCCGCGCGGGCAGCCGAAGCATCACCGCCCCCTGACCCGCGATGAGCGCAGCGTCCCGTGGCATGCATTCCACCTGCCCGAAAGCGATTGCATCCCACCTCCCCGAAGAAACCCTTTTCAGACTCCGGACATTTCCCCTCATCTCCGGACAAATGCGGTCAAGTGTGCTCACGACTTGTGTCCACCGCGGCCAATTGCCCGCCAAATCCCTTGCATGTTCTAGAACGCATGCTCTAGCATGGAGCTACCGCTCGCGCGCGCTCCGGCCCGGCCTCCCCACGGTTCGGTCTCGCCCGCGTGGAGCGGAGGCGCTCTGGTGACCATGGACGGATTGTGGACGCGAAGGAGGGGGAAGGCGATGAGCAAGGCCAACTGGTGGGAAGACGATGCGCCGCGCGCGGAGTACGACGACGAGGGCGGGACCGACTCGTGGGTTGACGCCTGGCGCAACCTGGAGCGCGACCGTCTGGCCGATGTGGACGAGCGCGCTGAGCGCGACCAGTGGGATGCGCTGGCCGACCTGCTGGTGCGCGGCGAGCTGAGCCTCCCCGGTCCCAGCGCGTGGGACGATTTGGACGACCTGGACGAACCGGACGAACCGGAAGAGCTGGACGATGTTGACCCTCTGAATGGTGAGAACGAGCAATCCGGCGAGGAGTTAGACGACGTGGATGATTGGGATCAGTTGGATGAATGGGATGACCTGGAGGACTTCGAGGATTCCGAGGACTCCGAGGACCTGGTGGATCATGACGAGGGGCCGCGGCTCGACCGCGCTGCCCCCACCCCGCCGCCCGCGGAGGCCGCCCCGGCGTGGCCGTTGTTCACCTCCGCCGAGCTGGATGCTACCTGCACCACGCTGGCGCGCACCGCGAGCACGGTGGGCCTGCTCGCCTACTCGTTGGCGCATCCCGACGCGCGCACCCTCCCCCCTGGTGCGGACGCGACGGCCGGCCCCGCGTCTGTCCACCACTCACCACGTTGCACGGCCTGTTCCAGTCGCTCTACCAGTTCGATGCCGCGATTGATGGGTTGTTGGTGCTGTTGGGGATGAGTCGTGAGTGGATCGGCCAGAACTTCCCTGACCAGACTCGTGGCGCAGACGCGCCGAAAGGAGATCGCGCATGAGCCTCGATCCGCTGACACCCGTCACCAACCCACGGGCCGCACTGCCCGCAGCACTGCGCCATGCCCAGTTGCCCAGTCGCGCGCTGGCCGCCGACGACGCGGTGCGCGCGGGCATCCAGACGGTCACGCGCCAGTTGACGCTGCGCGCGGACGGCACACGCGGGCTGTATTTGGCGCCATCGTGCCACTGGACCATCTCGGAGTATACAAGCTATCAGTATCCGCCCGATGGGCCAGATGCGACGCCCGGTGGCTGGGGCGCGGGCGGCATGGGCCGCATGGGCGGCGGTGGTGGGATGGACGGCTGGCCAGGCGCGATGGGCGGGATCACGGGCGGCGGGCAGGCCGGCGAGGCGCGCTCCGAACTGCCGCTCAAGGCCAACGATCATGCCCTTGATGCCACGCGCTACGCCCTGCACACGGCGCTGCGCCAGACGCGCGCGGTGGAGAGCTATCTGGAGACCTGGCTGGGCTGGCGCCGGCCAGGCGTATGAGCGCAACACGTCCAGGGCTTGCCACAGGCCGTATACTTGGGGCAGATCACGTGCGTAGGCTCAGAACGGAGTTGCCCATGACCAATCCGGAATCGCCGGCAAGCAGTCAGTCCGGCCAGCGGCAGGCTGGTCCAGCGGCTACCGAGACGCCGGGCGCGGCGACGGGCACGACGACGACGACGAAACGCGACCGGCGCGTGGTGTATCGCCGGCCGTCGCTGCTCTGGACACTGGCCGCGACCCTGTTCGACCTCATCTTCACCGGCCTGGCGCTGTTGCTCATCACCTGGGCGCCGCTGCGCGATGGCCTCTTCGCGCTGCAGGCGCGGCAGGGCAGCCAGACCCGATCGGCGCCGCTGCTGGCGCCGGGGTTCGTCAACACCGCCGTGCCCGTGCTCGCTGGAGTGATCCTCTTCGCGTTCCTCATTCGCCTGCTGACGCGCATTGCCGGTGTGCGCGGCTGGACCCTGGCGCTAGGCCTGCTGGTGCGCCTGCTCGGCGGCGCGGCCATCGCCTATCTGGCGCTCCAGCGCGTCATCTTCAGCATTGACCCTGCCGTGAAGGCGCCCGTAGGTCCCGGCAATCTATATGCGTTCGCCGATTTCTGGGGCCGCATCGCGCTTTATGTCAGCCTGGGCTTCGTCGCCATTGGCGTGATCGATCAGCTCATCGCGATGGGGCGCCATTCCCGCCGCCAGCGCGCCGCCGCCGCCGCCGTGTCCAAGTGATGCCCCGCCCCACGGCTCAGCAGTGCTGCTTGACCGTCTGGGCCACGCGATAGGCCATGGCCATCGTGGTCAGCATCGGGTTGACGCCCGAGGCCGTCGGGAAGGTGCTGGCATCAGCCACGAAGAGGCCGCGCACACCGTATACCGCCCCCTGTGGATCGGCCACCGCGCCGCGCGCGTCCTGGCCCAGACGGCAGGTGCCCATCTGGTGCGCCGTGCCCAGCAGCACCCGGTTGACCGCGATGCCGTGCCGCTCGACCGCGCGCGCGAAGTCGTTGAGCCGTGCGGCGCTGACCGCCCCAGGGCGTCCTCCTTCCGCCTCCAGCTGGAGCAGCGGCGTGTGTAGGCTGGCGACCGCCACCGCGCCGCCGGCCACCGCGATGCGCGCCAGTTCCTGGATGCCGCGCACCAACAACCCCTGATCCACCGCGTTGGGCCAGTAATGTAGGATCGGGTCGCCCTGCTGATTGAGGCTGATCGAGCCTTCGCCGGTGTCGCGCGTGAGCGCGATGAAGGAGGCGGCGTAGGGCGCGCGCAGCATCTGGCGCTTGTGGGCCATGCCCCCATCCCAGGGCGTGACCAATCCCAGCAGCCCGGGATGCGCGGGCACCAGCTCGAAGCGCAGCCCATGGCCGCCACGCAGGCGCGCGAACTGCTCGGAATACACCGTCTGCAACGAGCCCTGCCACGACGCGATCGGCTCGGCGTAATACCCCGCCAGCGACGAGACGGGATGCAGCCGCAAGTGCCGACCGATGTTCGGATTCTTCAGCCCCGAGCGCAGCAGCAGCGCCGGCGATTCGATGGCCCCGCCCGCGACGACGACAGCAGCCGCGCGCACGACCAGCCGGTGGCGCGCGCCCGTCGCCGGATCGGCCACCCAGCCTTCGACCCCCACCGCGCGCCCCGCCTCGATCAGCACGCGCTCGACCGTGGCGCGCACGACGATGCGCGCGCCGCGCTGATGGGCATCCTGGAGGAACGTGAGCAGCGTGGACTGCTTGCGCCCGTACGGGCAGCCAAAGCCGCAGGCGCCGCAACGCTGCTGGCAATCGGCGGCGTTGCGCGGAATGCGCGCCGAGGCGTAGCCCAGCGCCTGGCAGCCACGCTCCAGCGCCGCATTGTTGGCGTTTGGCTCGCTGTCGGCGGTGTTGACGCCCATGCGCGTCTCGGCCACCGCGAAGCCGCGCGCGAACTCCGCGCCGCTGGCGCCCGCGAGGCCATGTTCGCGCTCCCACTCCTCCAGCACATCGGGCGGGGTGCGCAGCGAGGTGCTCCAGTTGACCACCGTGCCGCCGCCCAGGCACGAGCCCGCCAGCACCACCATGCCGTGATCGGCGGTCGAGAGCAGCCCCCGGCGCAGATACAACAGCGGCATCATCTCGGCTTCGCGCCCGGTGAAGTCCGCCTCGCTGTAATAGCCGCCTTTCTCCAGGACGATGACCTCCTTGCCCGCGGCCGCCAGTTCGGCGGCCATCATGCCGCCGCCCGCGCCCGAGCCGACGATCACCGCGTCGGCGCTCAGCGTGAGATCGCCCGTCACCGGCAGCGGTTGGATGCGCCGGGGCGCCGCCTCTGCTGCGGGCGGCGGGGGCGCGGGGGTGTAGCGCAGCGCCGGCCAGTTGGGATTGGTGCCGCTGGCGTCGGGCGCGGCATAGAAGATGAAGCCGGTGAGGCGCTTGAGCACCTGGAAGCCCTCGCGCAGCCGGGCGATGCGGCTGGTCGCCATCGCGCGCAACGCCGCCTCGCGTTGGGCCGGTCCGAGCGCCATGAAGCCGCGTGGCAGACCTCCCAGCAGCACGCCGAACAGGGGCCCCTGCAGCAGCCCCAGCAACTGGTGAAAGCCCGCGCGCGTCTCAGGATCCTCGACGGCCAGCAGCGCGGCGATCTGTGGCGCGACATCCAGATGGTGCGCCGCGCGCGCGAAGAGGCCATGCGGATCGGCCACCCCCTCCGGCGCTTGCACCACCGGAATCAGCGTGTCGCAGATGGCCTCCAGCAACCGCAGTTCCGCCGGGCTGAGCCAGGAAGCATCAGGCGTGGGAGAGGCGGATGCGCGCTGAGTCGTCGCCATGGTCAGCTCCTTTTCGCGCGCATGGTACCCGCCCGCCCGGCGTCGCGTCAACCTTCAGGCGGTTGTCCAGGCCATTGTCGCGTATAGCGTCCCCATGATATACTCGTCTGGATGGTACGATTCCCGAGGTGCGCGCCCAAGGCGGTGGCCCGACTGGCAGAAGCAGGAGAGAATTTCGCATGTACGCTGTGATCGAGACCGGGGGCAAGCAATACCGCGTCAGCCCTGGTCAAACCGTCGAGGTGGAGTTGCTGCCCGCGGAACCGGGCGCGACGGTGACGCTCGAACGGGTCTTGCTGGTGTCGGATGGCGACCACACGCTGGTGGGCAAGCCGACGGTCGCGGGCGGCAGCGTAGTGGGAATCGTCACCAAGGAGGGCCGCGGCCCCAAGATCATCGTCTTTCGCTATAAATCCAAGAAGCGCTATCGCCGCAAGACCGGTCATCGGCAGGATTACACCTATCTGACGATCACGGACATCCAGGCCGAAGGCAGGAGTCTGGTTCCCGATGCCGAGCGCCGGCGCCATGAGCTGCTCGCGGGGCGCGCCGCCGGGCGCTATGAGACGCGCGTGCTCGCGGCATTGAGCGGTGTGGATGTCGCTGAACTGCAGCGGATGTCGTGATCTGGCCGGCCGCAAGCCTACCAGGGGACGGTGGTCGAAGGGACGACGCCGCCGGCGAGGGATGCCGCTGCAGCGTCGGACGAGACCGACGCCTAGGGCTGTGACGGCGCGTCGCGCGGGCACGAGCTGGACGGGAAACGCCGACGCGCAGAGCTGAAAGGAAACATCGAGCATGGCACATAAAAAGGGTGTGGGCAGTTCGCGCAATGGGCGCGACAGCAAGCCCAAGATGCTGGGCGTCAAGCGCTATGATGGCCAGTTCGTGCGGTCGGGCACGATCATTCTGCGCCAGCGCGGCACCAGGATCAATCCCGGCAGGAACGTGGGACTGGGCCGCGACTTCACCATCTTCGCGACGATTGATGGGACGGTGAAGTTCGAGTGGGACACGCGGACCAAGAAGAAGGTCAGCGTGCGGCCGCTGCCGGTGGTGGCGGCGGCCGGGGCGGCGCAACCCGCCAGCGCGTGAGTGGCGCGTGAGTGGCGGCGCGTGCCCTCGGGGCGCGCGGATGGCGGATGTGGTGGGGTGGGGCAGGAGCCGGGTTCGGCTCCTGCCCTGTCGCGTGGCCGGCAGCGCGGGTACGACACAGCGCGGGTGCAACACAGCGCGGGTCTGCGGCGTACACCTCCTGAACGCGGGCACGCTAATGCGGCTGACTTGCCATTGCGAGCGCGCGGCACGTCATGGTATAACGTGGTGTACTCCGGCTGAAGGTGCGCACACCAGGCGTGCGCTACCGTATTGTCTCGTGCGTCAAGCGGAAGAGGGATGAGCATGGCATTGCGCCTCGTGGCCGCGACCCATACCGACCCAGGGCTCCAACGGGAGCAAAACGAGGATGCGAGCCACGCCCAGGTGGGTGAGGACCCGACGCGCGCGACCGGGCTCTTCATCGTCGCCGACGGCATGGGCGGCTACCATGCGGGCGAGGTGGCCAGCCGCCTGGCCGTCGAGACCATCCGCGATGACCTGCAACCGTTACTGGGGTCGCCGGCGACCCAGCCAACCGTGCGCTTGAACCGGCGGCGCAAGGGCGCGCGTGGCGCCCGCGCGGCGAAAGACACCATACCGCTCGCCAACCAGGGCGTGGGCGAGGCCACAGGCGACGCTTCGGGCGACGCTTCGGGCGAGGCCACAGGCGACGCCGCCAGCCCCGCGCTCCAGTCGGGGCCAGCGACGCAGATTCTGGCGGAGTCGCTGGCCATGGAACAGTATGGCGAGCGCCTGCGCGAAGCGGTCGAGCATTGTGGCGAGGTGATCGTGCGC
Organism: Ktedonobacterales bacterium; assembly: GCA_036000225.1. Lineage (GTDB taxonomy): Bacteria > Chloroflexota > Ktedonobacteria > Ktedonobacterales > JADMIN01 > DASYGC01. The sequence goes on from DASYGC010000516.1 coordinate 11,278, forward strand.
TACGACAAAGCGCACCGCGATGAGGCCAAGGGCCTCGGCTCAACCCTGACCGCCGCGCTGGTGGTGGATGGCCAGGCGTACATCGCCAACGTGGGCGATAGCCGCACCTATCTGCTGCGCGATGGCAAGCTGCAACGCATCACGCGCGATCACTCGCTGGTCGAGCGGCTGGTGGAAGCGGGGCAGATCGAGGCCGACGAGGTGTACGACCATCCCAACCGCAACCTGATCTATCGGTCGCTGGGCGCGGGCAAAGCGGATGTGGATGTGGATATCTTCACCGAGCCGCTGCGCGCGGGCGATCTGCTGGTGCTCTGCTGCGATGGGCTGTGGGAAATGGTGCGCGATCCAGAGATGACCAGTATCCTACTGGCCGAACCCGATCTGGAGCGGGCGAGCAAAGAATTGATCGACCGCGCCAACCACAACGGTGGCGAAGACAATATCACTGTGGTGCTCGTGCGCTGCGAAGAAGGGTAGGGCGAGCACCGTGACCCTGGCGATAGGCACGATCCTGGCCGGGCGCTATCGCATCGTGGCGCCGCTGGGCGAAGGCGGGATGGGCAGCGTTTATAAGGCGGAGCAGCTGAATGCCGCCGGCCGGCTGTGGGCGATCAAGGAGCTGCTCGACGATCCCCACGCGCCGCCCGATGAGGTGATCGCCGCGATCGAGCGCTTCGATGCCGAGTTCGCGCTGATGCGGCGGCTGCATGATGCGCGCATCCCTGGGGTCATCGAGCGCTTCCGCGATGCGGGGCACCACTACTTCGTGATGGAACTGATCCCCGGTGAGAGCCTCGAAACGCTGCTGGCACACGCCAACGCGCCGCTCGACGAACGCCACGTGCTGGCGTGGATCATCCAGGTGTGCGAGGTGCTGTCCTACTTGCACGGCCAGCATCCGCCGATCATCCTGCGCGACCTGAAGCCCGGCAACATCATGATTCTGCCCGCGGGCGACGTGCGGGTGATTGACTTTGGCATCGCCCGCACCTACAAGCCGGGCCAGCTCAGCAACACGGAGAACCTGGGCACGCTGACCTACGCCTCGCCTGAGCACCTGGGCCAGT
>DASYGC010000517.1:0-2640 GCA_036000225.1 Ktedonobacterales bacterium
GCTGTCTCTGGCTGTCTCTGGCTGACTCTGGCGGCCATTGGAGCGCGCATCGAAGCTGGCTATCATCTTTGCGCGCCTGGCCGACGTGCGCAGCGGCGAAAGCCTGACGCTGGTCCCCAGACGAACGCGTCGGGCCACTCCTGCAACGGCTGCCAGGGTCACCAGCGGTTCATACTTCGCATAGACCAGGCGATCAAAAACGCTCAGGCTGGAAAAGGGACTAGCCTCGGCTTGTCTGGCCGACTCACGGATAACCTGGCCTCGCACACCAGGGATGGACGAGAGGCGCGTCCCAGACCAATCTTCATGGCGCCTCCGAGATGGCTCGCTGCTCTCCCTGCTGGCCGAATGGGTGTGCAAGGTCAACGGCACGACCAGTGGCAGGGCCGGGGATGAACCGCTCTGCCGAAGAGGGCTGCGTGTCCTGCCCAGGGCCGGCAGGACACGCGACAGCCTAGATTCCACGCGCCACGCTTCACCGACTAGTCGCTGCGCACAAAGTCCGCAATCCAGTTGGTTTCCCACGTTTTCCCGCCATCGGCGGAAAACGCTTGCTCCCAGTGGAACGAGGTGGCGGTGATTTCCGACCAGATCACGCGACGAAAAATGTACTTGCCCTCCCAGGGTGCGTGCGAATACCCCTCGATGCGCCCGTCCTTGAATGCGCCAATCACTGGCCGCGGGTCGAAGCCGTTCCTGTTGTCTGCCTCATAGACACTCCACTGCTGCGTTTGGGGATCGAAGAGACGCACCACCAACTCTTCTGCGGCCCCAGACGCCCGTTCCAGTGTGACTTCCTCGATATGGCCCAGTCCTCCCAGGATCTTGCGAGCCATCGACGTGCCTCCAAACTCTTCCCAGGACGTTGACCCCTTCAGCCACTCCCGCAGACACCGATTCCGGAACTTCCAGGCGCCAATGAAGAAATCAAAATCCGCCCGGCCATCCTGTTCCTGCTGCTTGAAGGTTGACGCGCTCACGATCTTTCCTCCTCGCGGAGATGCGGCGTTGGTCGCAGCGACGAGCTTGCCACCGCCGATCAAACGCTACCAGTTCCTTCTTCAGGATACAGGCAAATGCGGCCAAAATGGGCCCTCATTGATGCGCGGTACGACGCAACCGCTCGTATTGACTGGAAGAGCGCGTCGGGGTATTCCGACACCGATAGTGTCAAGAGGTGATCCCTCTCCCGTGAGGGGGCGCCGTCCGCTCACATGACTCTGCTCAGGTGGTCGGGTGGGAGCAGTGGTGGGCGGGCGGGCCGAGTAAAGCCACAAGCTGCTCGTGCAGAGGCTGGAGACGGAGGACCAAGGTCTGTCTGGCAGCAGGCGGAGCATCGATATGCAACAGCTCACCCCTCAAAGCATTGGAACACCCAGCGCAGCGTAGGATGATTGGTTGGTTTGCCACTCCGTCGTCTGCCAGCTGACATTGGTCCAGGCCAGGGCGGCTTTCGCCTCGGCCAACATTCCAGGGACACGGCTCACCCACCGGATGCCAGCTCCGTTCAACTGCCCCATATTGGCGCTACTGTATACCCCACTATCGGCAACATCGAGGCGGTCCTCCTCCCCTGGAGCGGTCCCGCAATTGCTCGGCGAGGGCCTGGATGGCCGAAAGCAAGGTGCGCTGATCACTGCTGTTACCATCCAAATACAGACGACGATTGCTGAAGCCCAGCCCATTGAGAATCATGGCCACGGTGGCTGTACCGACGCTTACCCGGGCGTGATAGCTGGTATCGAGGGCATCTCAGTAGCCTGCCAGACCAATTTCCTGGCACACGCCGACAACGATCCCCAGATGGTCGAGTCGTTCTGGGACATATGTGGCTGCTTGGGACATTGGGGACACCTCCGGGAGTCTTCCCCTGTACTGTCCCAAAGATTGCGCCCTTCGTCTAGCTCCCCTAATTTCATTTCTTACCAAGTGGGCCTGCAAAATATCGGATGTATGCCTCGACAAGCTGCGCACGCTGGCGCTATACTGCCTGAGAGCGTCCGCGCGATGGGGTGGCGGCAGGCCAACCACCCTGCCGTGCGGACGCGCCGCATCTTTCGTCCTGTTCGGCTGAATTCGGCTGAAGCATCGGTATCGGCGCATGCCAGCGCAATATACAGCAATGCGCAGAAACGTGAGGAGAGCTATGAGTGAGCCAGCGCTGGAACGATTGCGGCAGGGGCCGGTCCTGTGCGATGGCGCGATGGGTACCATGCTCTACGCTCGCGCGGGCGCGCCACTGATGCATGGGCGCTGCTTCGATGAACTGACGCTGACGGCGCCGGAACTGGTGCAGCAGATTCACCGACAATACATTCTCGCGGGCGCTGAGATCATCGAGACGAACTCCTTCGGGGCCAACGCTGCCAAGCTCAGCGCCTACGGCCTCGCCGATCAGGCGCGCATTATCAATCGCCGCGCCGCCGCGCTGGCGCGTGAGGCGCGCGAGGTCGCCGGGCGGCCTGTCTTCGTCGCGGGCGCCGTCGGCCCCAGCGGTCAGCCCGTCGCCCCCACTGCGCACGACGACGAGCCGCGCCTGGCTGCCCTGCGCGCGCTTTTCCGCGAGCAGATCGAGGGATTGGTGGAGGGGGGCGCTGACTTGCTCATTCTGGAGACGTTCTCCAGTCTGACGGAGCTGCG
>DASYGC010000518.1:0-1671 GCA_036000225.1 Ktedonobacterales bacterium
ATCGGGCTAACGGTGCCGGTGGTGATCCTCTCGATGTTCTTCATGGATCGCTTCGCCGGTGAAAATCTGCTGCTGCTGGTGCTGACGGCTCCCGTCTGGGGCTATGTGGGCTGGGACTTCCACCGCACGGCGTGGCGCGTGCTGCGCCACTTCGGCGCGAACATGGATGTGCTGGTGAGCCTGGGCTCGACGGCGGCCTTCCTGATGAGCGTGGTGGCGACGTTCTTGCCGAACGTGGTGGGCGGCGTGACGTTCTATGATACGACGGCGCTGATCGTGACGCTGATCTATCTGGGGCGCTACCTGGAGGCGCGCGCCAAGGGTCAGGCGAGCGAGGCCATCAAACGGCTGGCGGGGCTGCGCGCGCATACGGCGCATGTGGTGCGCGCGGGGCGCGAGCTGGATGTGCCAATCGAGCGGGTGGTGGCGGGTGACGAACTGGTGGTGCGCCCGGGCGAGAAGGTGCCAACCGATGGCGTGGTGCTGGCGGGCAGCTCCAGCGTGGATGAGTCGCTGCTGACGGGCGAGAGTCTGCCGGTGGAGAAGCGTGAGGGCGACGAGGTCATCGGCGCGACGATCAACCAGACGGGCATGCTGCGGCTGCGCGCCACCAAGGTGGGTGGCGAGACGATGCTGGCGGGCATCATCCGGCTGGTGGAACAGGCGCAGGGATCGAAGGCGCCGATCCAGCGGCTGGCGGATACCGTCGCGGGGGTCTTCGTCCCGGCGGTGCTGGTGATCGCGCTGCTGACATTCGCCGGCTGGACCGTGGCGGGCTACGTATTCGGCTTTGCCACCGCCGCGCCGATGGGCGTCGCGCTGGCGCAGCCGTGGGTAGCGGCGCTGGTGGCCGGCATTGCGGTGCTGGTGGTGGCGTGCCCTTGCGCACTGGGTCTGGCGACGCCAACGGCCATCATGGTGGGCACGGGGCGAGGCGCCGAGCTGGGGGTGCTGATCAAGAACGGCGAGAGCCTGGAGCGCACGCAGGCGGTGACGGTGATGGTGCTCGACAAGACGGGGACCATCACCCGCGGGCGACCGGAGTTGACCGATGTGGTGGCGGCGCAGGACTATGCGGAGGGAGATACCGGTTTGCTGGCGCTGGCGGCGGGCGCTGAGGCGGCCTCGGAGCATCCGCTGGGGCGGGCCATTGTCGAGGGCGCGCGCACGCGCGGGATCGCGCTGACGCAGCCAGTCGCTGACTTCGCGGCGGTTCCTGGCGGCGGTGTCACGGCGCGCGTTGGCGAGCGCGTGGTGCTGATCGGGACGCGACGCCTGCTGGAGGAGCAGGGGATCGCCGCAGCCAGCATCGCGGCGCTGAGCGATCAGTTGGTGGCGCTGGAGGAGGCCGGCAAGACGGCGGCGCTGGTGGCGGTGGACGGACAATTGGCGGGCGCGCTGGGCATCGCCGATGCCATCAAGCCGAGCTCGCCCGCGGCCATCGCCGATCTCCAGCGCGAGGGCATCGCGGTGTGGATGATCACGGGCGACAACCGGCGCACGGCGGCAAGTGTCGCCGCTCAGGTGGGCATCCCCGCCGCGCGGGTGCTGGCGGAGGTGCTGCCGGGCGAGAAGGCGGCGCAGGTACAGCGACTGCGCGCGGGCGGGCAGGTGGTGGCGTTCGCGGGCGACGGCATCAACGACGCGCCGGCGCTGGTGCAGGCGGATGTG
>DASYGC010000519.1:0-3741 GCA_036000225.1 Ktedonobacterales bacterium
CGCGGCGCGGTTGGGTCGCGGATGGATGCGGTTTCGGTGCGCGCCCGCGGAGCAGGGCGCACTGGCGCGCTAGAGGATGGTGGCACGCATGTTGGAGGTCAAGCACGTCACGCTCAGCCGTGGCGGCAAAGCCTTGCTGGAAGATGCCTCGTTTCTGGTGGGACGGGGCGAAAAAGTTGGCCTGGTGGGCATCAACGGGGCCGGCAAGACCACGCTGCTGCGCGCGCTGCGGGGCGAGGTGGATGTGGACGCGGGGAGCATCTCGCGGCCGCGACGCATGGGCTACCTGGGGCAGGAGCGCCTCTCCGATGCGCTGCTGGTCGGTGCGGCGCCCCGCTCCGACCCAGAGACGCCCGTGACGGTGCGCGAGGTAATGCTGGCCGGGCGTGACCTGGCGACCATCGCGGCGCAGCTGCGCGCCATCGAGGCCGAACTGGCCCAGGCCACCGCCCCCACGCCCGCGATGGTGGCAACCCCGGCACTGCCGGTTGGCGGACGCGCGCGCGGTGGGCGTCCACCGAGTACCGCGGCGACGGCCGACCCACTGGAGCGACTGCTGGCGCGCTACGGCGAGCTGGAGGAGCGCTTCCAGCGGCAGGGCGGCTACGACGCCGAGCACGAGATCGCCCAGTTGCTGGTGGGTCTGGGGTTGGGCGGGGTCGAACTGGACCGTGCCGTGACGGGCCTTTCTGGCGGGCAGAAGACGCGTCTCGCGTTGGCGCGGGTGCTGTTCGCCGCGCCCGATCTGCTGTTGCTGGACGAGCCCACCAACCATCTGGACGGTCCGGCGACCCTCTGGCTGATGGACTACCTGGCGCGCTTCGAGGGCGCCGTGTTGCTCGTTTCACACGACCTGGCGCTGCTGGACCGCGCCATCACGCGTATCCTGCATCTGGATGCTCCCACCCACACGCTCACGACCTACAGCGGCAACTATTCGGCCTACCAGCGGCAGCGCGCGCAGGCCGAGGAGAGCGCCGTGGCCCAGGCCGGGCGCCAGCGGACGAAGATCGCCCAGTTGGAGGAGCAGGCGAACTGGATGCGTGGCAAGACCGCCAAACTGGCGCGGCGCGCCAAGGTGCTCGACCACGTGGTCGAGCGTCTGCGCGAGGAGATGCCCGATCCAGCGACGCTGCCCAAACGCGAGCGGGCGCTGACGCTGGATCTGCCCATCGGTCGGCAGAGCGGGCGGGTGGTCTTCCGCGCGGAGCGGCTGACGCGCAGCTATGGCGGCCCCGCCGTCTTCACCGACCTCAACTTCGAGCTGGAACGCGGTCAGCGCCTGGTGGTGCTGGGGCGCAACGGCGCGGGCAAGACTACTCTGCTGCGCGTGCTGGCGGGCCAGTCGCCGCCCACGCGCGGGCGGCTGGAGGTCGGCCAGATGGTGGATATCGGCTACTACGCCCAGGAGCATGAGTCGCTGCACGCCGGCCTCACGCTGCTCGACGAGCTGCGCCTCGCGGCGAGTGAGATGCCCCACCGCACAGGCACACCGCCGTCCGATGGGCAGTTACGCTCGCTGCTGGGGCGTTTCCTCTTCTCGGGTGGCCAGGCCTTCCAAAAGGTGGGCTCGCTCTCCGGTGGCGAGAAGACGCGCCTCGCGCTTGCCCGACTGATGCTTGGCGGCTACAATACCCTTCTACTGGATGAGCCGACCAACAACCTGGACCCGATCTCGCGCGACCGCGTGCGCGAGGCGCTGGCGAGCTATCAGGGCACGCTGGTGCTGGTGAGCCACGACACCGAGTTCGTCGCGGCGATCCAGCCCGACCGTGCCCTGCTGTTGCCGGTCGGCGCCGTGCGCTACTTCGACCAGTCGCAGCTCGCGCTGGTCTCCAAGGTGTAAGAGAAAGTCAACGGCATGCCAGTAATACGACGCATCTGTGTCTTCGCGGGTTCGCGTCCGGGCGCCCGGCCCGCCTATGCCGCGGCGGCGGCGGCACTGGGCGCGGCGCTGGCCACGCGAGGCATCGGCCTGGTCTACGGTGGCGCGAGCGTCGGGCTAATGGGCATCCTGGCCGATGCGGCGCTCGCGCGCGGCGGCGAGGTGATCGGCGTCATTCCACATGCGCTGGCCGCGCGTGAGATCACCCATCGTGTGCTCAGCGAGCTGCACATGGTCAAGACGATGCACGAGCGCAAGGCGCTGATGGCCGAGCTGTCCGACGCCTTCATCGGGCTGCCGGGCGGCTGGGGCACGTTCGATGAGGTATTCGAGATGCTCACCTGGTCGCAGTTGGGCGTGCACACCAAACCGGTAGGATTGCTGAGTGTAGCTGACTATTTCCGCCCCCTGCTGGCGCTGGTGGAACACGCGGAGGCCGAGGGTTTCATCGCGGCGGGCGAGCGCGAATTCCTGGTCGTCGGCGACGAGGCCGACGCGCTGCTCGACAGCATGACGGCTTATCAGCCGTCGGCGCACCCGCGCATCTGGATCACGCCACGCGAGATCTGATGGCCATGTCTGTCCATCGGGCCAGGGCAGAAAACGGTCCTTTTCGCCGATGCCAGGGCGACCATCGGCTGGGTATGGTCTGTGCGACGTTGATCCTGGAGTGCGGCAGCGCGGAGTGAATGGAGTGAGTGATGCGGCGCACGTCCGGATGGCGGCAGGGTGCGCTGTTCAGCTATCACCGCAATGTCTATCTGATGCTGCTGTTCACGCTGGGCAAGGGACTGCAGCTGAGCATCGCCACGCTGACGACCAACCTCTACCTCTACAGCCTGGGCTACCGGCAGGAATTCATCGGCCTGATCACCGCCATCCCGGCCATCGGCGCCTTCCTTGCCGCCGTGCCCATCGGCCTGATCGCCGACCGCTGGGGGCGCAAGCCATTGCTGATCTGGAGCGGACTGCTCAATCCGCTGGCGCTGGTGGGCATCGCGCTGAGCAGCAACGCGCCGCTGCTGATCGCCGCCAGTCTGGCGAATGGGCTGCTCTCGGGCGGCTACTGGGTGACGAATCTGCCACTGCTGACGGAGAGCACCTCGGACGATCAGCGGGTGGGCGTGCTGGCGCTGAACAGCTTCTTGCTGCTGGGCGTGGGCGCGGTGGGTAGCCTCATCGGTGGCCTGGTGCCCGAACTGGTCGCCCACCTGCTCCACATTTCGGCCAGCAGCGTGGTGCCACTACGTTTTGGGGTGCTGGCTTCCGCCATTGTGGTGTTCCTCCCAGCAATTCCCCTGTTCTGGCTGGCCGATAGCGCTGATGCGAACGCCACACGTGCGCCGGCGCCCGCCATGGCGCCGGCGGCGGTGCCCGCGGCGGTGCTGCCCGCTAGCGAGGCGCTGGTCGTCGGGCAGGCAACCGCTGAGCAGTCGGAGCATGCGGCGCCCAACGATCCAACCGATCCGGTGGGCCGGCGCGCGACCGCGGTGCTCTTCCTCAAACTGCTGCTCCCCGATGTGCTCTTCACCACGGGGACGGGCGCGGTGGTCGGCCTACTGCAGCTCTACCTGAAGCTGCGCTTTCACCTGGACCCCGGTCCGCTGGGCGTGCTGCTCACCATCGCGGGCTTGACGGGCGGCGCGACCTCGCTGCTGGCGCCGCGGCTGGTGCGGCGCTGGGGCAGTCTGCGCACGTCCGTGTTGATGCAATATCTGACGGTGCCCGCCGTGCTGGTCACCGGATTCGCGCCAGGTGTCGTGGTGGCCGCGGGCGGTGAGTTCGCGCGCAACGTGCTGCGCGGCTTCTTTGATCCGGTCTATTCGGCCTTCGCCATGCAGAGTGTCTCGCGCCGG
>DASYGC010000520.1:0-3656 GCA_036000225.1 Ktedonobacterales bacterium
GCTCACATGCCGACGGCACGCGCGGAATTTCTGGGGGGCGTGCGCGCGGAGCTCCCGATTCTGGTCGGAACGATCCCCTTTGGCCTGATCTATGGCGTCTCCGCGGTGAGTGCCGGTCTGCCACGCCAACTGGCGCAGGCGATGTCGTTCATTGTCTTCGCCGGATCCGCCCAGTTTGTCGCGGCGCAATTCATCGGCGCGAGTGTGCCGGGCCTGATCATCGTCGTGACGGCCTTCGTCATCAACTTACGTCACGCGCTGTACAGCGCTTCGATTGCCCCACACGTGCGCCATCTGCCGGCGCGCTGGAAATGGCTGCTGGCGTATCTGCTGACCGATGAAGCCTATGCGGTGGCGATTACGCATTACACCCGCCCCGGTGATGCGGCGCGCAAACACTGGTACTTCCTGGGCGCGGGACTGGCGCTGTGGACCGCCTGGCAGGCGAGCACGGCGGTGGGGATTTTTCTGGGAGCGCAGGTGCCGGCAAGCTGGTCGCTGGACTTCACCCTGCCCCTGACGTTCATCGCGCTGGTGGTGCCCACCCTGCGCGACCGCGCGGGGGTGACGGCCGCGCTGGTAGCCGGTGTGGCCGCGGTGCTGTGCGCCGCGTTGCCGGTCAAATCGGGACTCCTGCTCGCTAGCGCCGCGGGCATCGTCGCCGGACTGGCGATGGAATCGCCGCGCGGACCAGGCGCGCGGCCAGCACCGGGGGCAGTGCCAGAGCGAGCAAGCGCAACGCGGCACGATCCGGCGGAAGGGATGCGGCCATGACGCTGTGGCTGATCATCATCGCGATCGGCGTGCTGACCTTCGCGACCCGGCTTTCACTGATATTGGCCTGGGAGCGCATCACGGTGCCGCCGCGGGTGCAGCGCGCGCTGCGCTTTGTGCCGGTCGCCGTGCTCTCGGCGATCATCCTGCCCGCGCTGCTCTTACAGAACAATGCCCCCGCGCTTACGCTGCATAACACCCGGCTGCTCGCGGGCGCCCTCGCGGTGGTGGTGGCCTGGACGACCCGCAACGCGCTGCTGACGATTGTGGCGGGCATGGGGGCGCTGTGGCTCCTGCAGTTCGTGCTGCGCTAGTCGGAGGGCGTGAACGTCACCGGCAGATGCCTGACACCGTAGACAATGGAGCTCTCCAGGGGTTCCAAGGGCACTGCGCGCGTGCGCCGCGGGTCGGGCAGGCGGGTGAGCAGCGCGCTGAGCGCGATCTGAGCTTCCAGCCGGGCGAGCGGCGCGCCAAGGCAGAAGTGGATGCCATGGCCAAAGGCGAGATGCCGGTTGGGGTTGCGGCTGATGTCGAAGGTGTCTGGCTCGGGGAACCGCGAGGCGTCGCGGTTAGCTGAACCGATCCACGCGATGATCGGCCGGCCCGCGGGGATCACCTGGCCGCCGAGCGTCACCTCGGCGACCGACGCGCGAAACATCGACTGCACCGGCGAACGGTAGCGCAGCACTTCTTCGATGGCGCCTGGCAGCAGTTCGGGATGCGCGCGCAATTGCTCCCATGCCTCGGGATGTTCATCGAAGCACAGCATGGCATTGCCGATCAGGTTGGTCGTCGTCTCATTGCCAGCCACCAGCAGCAGAACACAGAAGCCGAGCAACTCCACCAGGCTCAGGTGTTGTTCGTCAATTTGCGCGGCGAGCAGGCTGCTGATGAGATCGCTCTGTGGCGCTCGCTTGCGCCGTTCGATCATGTCCAGGAAGTACGCGTTCATTTCCGCCGTGGGATCGCGCCCCGCCATCGCGGCGGTGCGGGTGCCGGTCACCACGGCATCCGACCACTGCTTGAAGCGAGCGCGGTCCTCCGGCGGAATACCCAGCAGCTCCGCGATGACGATCACCGGCAGCGGATAGGCGAAATCCTCGATGATGTCCATCGTCCCGGTGGGCGCGACGGTGTCGAGCAGCTCAGCCACAATGCCGACGATGCGCGGCTCCAACCGCGCGACGGTGCGCGGCGTAAACGCCTGCGTCACCAGCGAGCGCAGCTGCCGGTGGCGTGGCGGATCGCTACTGATGATGCTGGCGCCCAGCGGGTTCGACAGACTCTCCGTGTCGCGACCAAACGCCGACGAAAAGCTGGCGTAATCGGAGAGTACGCGCTGGACATCGTCGTAGCCAAAGGCCATCCACATACCACGTGGGTCCTGCGCTACCGGCGCGGTCTCGCGCTGCTGGCGATACCACTCGAACGGATTGAGTAGCCGCTGTGTGGCGGATTGGGGATTCACGGGGGCTCCTTCATGTCAAGTAATCTGATGCATCATAGAGTGCGCTGCGCGCTCGCGGTACGCCTGGATCGGCTCGTGGCCACCTATTGCTTGATTTTGCCACATTCGCCGCGGTCGACGCGCTACGGGTATCCAGCGCGAAGACTCTACGTGAGACAACCGCGCGACGACCACATCAAGCAGTGTGTTAGAGTGCGCTATGCCACCGCGAGTCGTCGAGGAGCGCACTGAACTGACCGGTCTGCTCGCCGCCCTTGCTGGCATGCGGCTCTCTGGGGAGCATCTCCTAGAAGTGTTAAGGAGGAATCCGATGATTGACGATTTCTTGAGAGAATCTAGCGTTGTGCAAGGCTGGATTGACGAAGGCAAGCACCAAATGGCGCACGAGATGGCGCAGGCGGCGCTCGAAGGGCGATTTGGCACCTTGAGCGAAGACCTCATCGCTGCGCTCGGCAGCGCGGACGAGGCCACACTGCGAGCGGTGGTCATGCATGTCAGTACGGACTCGCTGGAGCAAGTCAAGTCGCGTCTGGCCTTGAGCTAGTCACGCGCCTCAAGCTCGCAGCTTCAGGCGCTTGCCATCGGGGGCAAGGTCCTCTGGATGACACTCGCTACACGTCTGGCGTGGGCAAGCCATGTATGCCCAGCGTTAGGAACAGCTCGCCGCCGTGGTGCAGGTCGTGCTTGAGAATCCCCCAGATGATCCGCTGGCGCGTATAGCTGTAGGTCTGCTCGCCCTGCTGCTCGACGAAGGTGTCGGCCAGATTGGCGGGCGTCCAGCGGTCGAGGCACTCGCGAATCATCTGCCAGGTCGCCTCCAATCCCTGGACCAGCTCGGCGGCGGTCCGCGATGGCGCGCCGTCTGCATCCCAGGATTCGAGGGCAGCGAGTGCGGGATCTCCTTCCCCCATGGAGTCCTGAAAGCTACTCACCCGTGACCCGATGATATGCGCCGCCAGCAGCCACACAGGGCGTAGCGAGGGGGCAGCGCGCAGCGCGAGCTGCTCCTCTGATAAGGGTGCAACCGCCTCAACAAGCACCACTTGGTAGGTATCCCATCCCTGGTAGAACGGCGTCAACGTCAGTTCATCTTGCCGCATCGTACGCTCCTGATCTCAACTTGTCTCCACTTGGGTTGAGTGGGAGCGACAGACCGTGCTCCCGTGCTCCCATTCTGCCCGCACCAATGTCCACCTCGCCAGCCTACGGCCTGTCTGTCAAAGATAGCAAGAGGTGTCACCCGCGCACTGGCTGAGGGCGACACGAGGCAGGCACGAGATGGCAGGACGCAGCGCCCGTGGACTGAAGGCCTACGCGCTCCTCGAACAGTCCCGCTTCAGATTCGGCGCGGGTCACCAGCGATAACGCGGCGGGCGCACCCGATGGGGTGCGCCCGCGTGGGTGATGCGCCGCG
>DASYGC010000521.1:0-3690 GCA_036000225.1 Ktedonobacterales bacterium
AGCGCCTCCAGCCCGAACGCCTGCCACACGCCACCGCGCCCATTGGGCAGGGTCGCGCCGAGGTGGGCGACATCACCCAGCAGCAGCCGCAGCACGGTGGCGGCCAGCGCGGCGCCGGCGCACTGCGCGAGCCAGTAGCCCGCCAGGCGGCGAAGGGGAAAGTGGCGCGCCAGCACGAACCCCAGCGTGACGGCGGGATTGAGATGCGCGCCGCTGAGGTGGCCGGTGGCGTAGACCATCGCCGCGATGACCAGGCCAAAGACCAGCGCGACGCCTACATGCGTCACCTGCCCGTTGGTGAGCGCATCGACGACGATGGCGCCACAGCCGGCGAACACCAGCGCGAAGGTGCCGATGAACTCGGCGACGCACGCCGCCAGCCAGGCGGGCGCCAGGAGCTGATGGGCGCGAGTGGCGCCGCCTTGAGCGCGCGCCTCATCCGCCGGTGCGCGCCCAGCGGGCGCGCTTGCGCGCGGCGCCCGAGTGAGTCGGGTGAGTGCCAGCGGCGCGCTCTCGTGGAGCATGGGGGTGCCTCCTAGCGCCGGTGCCAGATCAGCAGGCTGACGACGGTGAGTGTGCCGGTTGCCAGCGCGCCCAGCGCGACCACCACCAGCGATACGCCCGCCAGCCAGCAGAGCAGCGTGATGCTTGCCAGCAGCAGTTGCGCCATGCCCACGAGCAGGCGCCAGCGGGCCGCGGTGTGTGGCATGGCGTGCTCCCGCGCAGATGCCTCGGCATGTGTCTCAACGCCGGTTGATTCAATGGCCATTGAGCTATCCTCCCGTACCAGGTGCGGCGGTGAAAGGCGACAGACGATGTGCGTAAACCGCGATTTCGTCGTGGATGGATCGCGCGCTTAGCGGGGAACGGCGCGCTGGGGAACGATCAGCGCGGCGGGGCCACAGGTGGGCATGCGAGTGCCCAGCGTGCGCGGATCGAACAACGCGCCCAGGCGGGCAAACAGGCGCCCCAGCGCGGCGGCATCCAGCTGGTAATAGACCCAGCGCGCATCCGAGGCATCGCGCCGGTCATGCACCAGCCCGGCGCGCCGCAACACGCCCAGGTGGTGTGAGATGAGATTCTCGGCCAGGCGCAGCATGCCCGCCAGCTCACAGACACACATTTCGCCTTCGCGCAGCAGCAGATAGATACTCAGCCGGGTGGGGTCGGCGAGCACCTTGAGCACGGCGGCGATCTCCGCGGCCGCCACTGGCGCAATGGGATCGGCGGGTACAGCAGGCAACGTTGTGGTCATGTGTGTGTCCTGAACTGTCGCGCGCATTCCAGTCCCACCCATTAACAGCGGAACGAGCCGAGCGCCGATAAGGCGAGCGCCAGAGAGGCAAATGTCTCAACGGCTGTTGATATGTTAGTCTGGATGCCATGCGCTCGTCAAGTGAGACGCAATGCGGATGAACACCGCTGCCTCGCTCCAGAGCGCCGCTGCGCTACGGGTGTCGCGCAGCGGCGCCACAGCGCAATGGGGACGGCCTACCCGAACGTCGTCTGTTCGGACCAGTTCGCGCCGTGGCGTCGCGCTACTCCACGTAGATCAGCTCGGTTTGCGCCGACGAGATCCACTCGGCGCCAGTGGGCGTCACCAACACCTCGTCTTCGAGGCCGACATAGCCGCGTGAGGTCGGCGTGCCCAGTTCGAGGGTATAGACCGCGTTGGGCTCGATGGCGCGTTCGGGCGTGTCGCCATAGCGCGGCCAGCGCGGGCCGAGCAGCGGACCGCCATCGTGGCTGGCCATGCCGACGCTGTGGCCCAGCGCATGTTTGTACTCAGGGAAGCCCGCCGCGGTCAGGGACGCGCGCGCGGCGCCATCCACCTGCCAGCCAATGGCGCCGGCCCGCAGCGTGCGCCGGCCCGCCTCGATAGCCGCCACGCAGGCGGCGAACGCGCGGCGTACCTCATCGGGCGGCTCGCGCAGGTCGCCGGGACCGCGCAGATACCACATGCGCTGCAGATCGGAACAATAGCCGTCGGACAGCACGCCGAAGTCCAGATGGATCAGATCGCCCGGATGCATCACCAGCTCGCTCGGCCCGGCGTGGCCCGCCTCGGAGGCCGCGCCGGCATTGACCGCCGGGCAGTGATCCCAGGGCCATGCCGTTCCCAGCCCGCGCCGGCGCAATTCGTCGTGCAGCAGCTCGCCCACCGCGCGCTCGGTGCGCCCCGGCGCCAGGAAGGCCGTCACGCGCGCGAACAGCTCCTCGGTGATGGCGATGGCCAGACGCATGCGCGCCAGTTCGCCCGCCGTCTTGCGGCTGCGTAGCGGGCCGATGAGCGGCGCGGCGGAGATCAGCCGCTGGCGAAAGGGCGTGCGCGCGAGGGCTTGTGTGAGCTGCAGGTACATGCCATGCGTCAGTCCGTCGGCGGCTACATCGCCGATGGCATAGTTGATGGCGATCTGGCGTGGGTCCAGTTCGGCCAGTGCCTGGCGCAGCGCGGGCGCGAAGCTCTCATCATAGGTGCGCACGTCGGGATACAGCCCGATCTGACGCGTGAGCACGCCGTCAGGCCCGCCCACGATGGCGATGCGCCGTCCATCGCGCGCGATGAGAAACGCGCTCTGCCATGTCACATCCTGGCCCACCACCAACTTCTGCACCGGATCGGGCGTCTCGACGGTCTCGCGCACGAAGGTGAGCCAGCAGTCAATCTGCTGTTCCGCCAGGATGCCCATCGCCTGCTCGATCTTTTCGCGCTGAATCGTCGTATCCATGTAGTTCATCTCTCCCAAGGTCAATCCAGACGATGCCAACCGGTTGCTGTCAGTAGCGGCTCAGTACGATGAAGCGGTCGTCACCATCGGCGCCCGCCTGTCGAATCCCTTGCCAGACCAGGATGAGCAGCGGTGTCGTGTAGGGGCGTACGGATGTACGCCCGCGTCTTCCGTATCGTGTAGGGGCGTACGGATGTACGTCCGCGACCAACCGCCTAATTCGCCGGAGCCGGTGAGCCGTGACATCCAACGATTGAAAGCACCCTCGCTCTGTGCGATCACCGCCTCCATTCTCGCACACGGCGCGCCGAGCGGGCGTCCACAGGACGCGCCTACGGCTCAACGGAATGTCGCATGTCCAACTGCGCCGTGGCTCCGCGGAGAACCGCGCAATACCGCCCATTTGCCTGGTCGCGGCGCGGGATGTTATACTCCGATTAAGAGCAGGCGAACCAGCCAGGAGATGCGCGAGCAAACCAACCCGACCGCGGCGACACGGCCAGGGGCGAGAAGGACAGCGAACTATGAACGAACTGGCGATCTTCAGCGGCACCGCTCACCGTCAACTCGCCCAGGATATTTGCCGCCATCTGGGCGTACCCTTAGGCGATGCCACGGTCACCCGGTTCAGCAACGAGAACATCTGGGTCAAGATCAACGAGAACGTACGCGGCAAAGATGTCTTCGTGGTGCAGCCGTTCGGCAGTCCGGTCAACGACTCGATCATGGAGTTGCTGATCATGCTGGACGCCTTCAAACGCGCCTCGGCCCAACGCATCACGGCGGTGGTCCCCTACTATGCCTATGGGCGCACCGACAAGAAGGACCAGCCGCGTGTCCCTATCACCGCCCGCCTGATAGCCGACTGTATCACCACCGCCGGCGCCAATCGCTTCCTGACGATGGACCTGCACGCGGGCCAGATTCAGGGCTTCTTCAGCATTCCGGTGGATGAGCTGAC
>DASYGC010000522.1:0-5154 GCA_036000225.1 Ktedonobacterales bacterium
CTCGGTGAGCCGTACGTGGGGCACCGCCCCGCTCTCCAGCAGATCACGCAGCACGCTGCCCGGACCGACCGACGGCAATTGATCGGCGTCACCCACCAGCAACAGATGGGTGGTGGGCGCTAGCGCCTTCACCAATCGGTAGGCCAGCAGGATATCCAGCATCGAGATTTCGTCGAGTACGACGAACTGCTGTGGCAGTGGGCGCTTCTCGTTATAGGCAAAATCGTTGCTGCTGGGCATAAACTCCAGCAGGCGGTGGAGCGTGCGGGCGGGGCGTCCGCTGGCCTCGGCGAGGCGCTTGGCGGCGCGACCGGTCGGCGCGGCCAGTGCGTACTCCACGCCCTGGTGGTCCAGCACGTCGAGCAGAGCGCGCACGGTGGTGGTCTTGCCAGTCCCCGGCCCGCCGGTCAAGATGCAGACCTTGGCCTGGTACGCCAGCCGCACGACCTCTCGCTGGCGCTCGGCCAGCTCGAGGTGATGTTCGCGCGCCAGGTTGGCGAAGACCGCGCGCCATTCGGCGTCCGCCACGCGGGGCAGTTCGCTGGGTGTGCGCAACAGCAGCCGCAGGCGCCGCGCCGTGCCGTTCTCAGCGTGATAGAACGGCGCCAGGTAGACGGCCTCCTCCGCGTCCTCGGCGCTCGCGCCAGCCTGCCCCGGTTCCCCCGGTTCCCCCGGATTGCCTGGCTCGATGAACGCCTCGCGTTCGGCGCACAGCGCCTCCAGCGCGGGGGGCAGCAGTGCGGTATCCACTCGCAGCAGCGCGGCGGCGCGCAGCAGCAGCTCGGTCCGCGGCAGATAGCAGTGGCCGTCGCCCGCCGCCTCCGAGAGGGTGTGCTTGATGCCGGTCATCAGGCGCGGCAGGCTATCGTGGGGCAGCCCCAGTTCCACAGCCAGCGCATCAGCCGTCTTGAACCCCACGCCATAGATGTGCTGTTCGAGTTGGTAGGGGTTCTCGCGGATCACGTTGAGCGATTGGTCGCCGTACTGACGGTAGATTCTGGCGCCCAGACCAGCGGCGACGCCATGCTCCTGCAAGAACATCATGATCTCGCGGATGTCCTTTTGCTCCGCCCAGCCCCGCACGATCCCATCGCGCTTGTGCGCGCTGACGCCTTTGACCTCCGTCAGTCGCTCCGGCTCCAGTTCGAGCACGGCCAGCGTCTGCTCACCGAAATGCTCGACGATGCGCTCGGCCGTTTTGGGGCCGACACCCTTGATGATCCCCGAGCCGAGATAGCGCTTCAGCCCGGTGGGCGTGACGGGCGCGTGGCGGATGCAAGTGACCACGCGCAAATGGCGGCCGTGCTGCGCATGGGTTTCCCACTCACCGGTGACCTCGACCAGTTCGCCCACGCTGATGCCCGGCAGCGTGCCCACCAGGGTGGTCAGATCGTCGCGGAATAGACGCCCGCTATCGTCGGTCCGCAGTCGCGCGACGGCATAGTGCGTCTGCTCGTTGCGAAACACGATGCGCTCGATGGTGCCTTCGAGAGTGGGCATGGGCGTTAGTCCGTCGCTGGTGGCTGGGCTGGCGCGCCACTCCAACAGCGCGACGCACGCGGCCATTGTATCACTCGCCCGCGCGCATCCGATTGCTGAGATATCCTGATGAGCGCATCAACGTCTGGCTCGCATATCTGTAGACGCGCGGATGGGTCTCGCTCCGGCATCCGGCGCTTGCGCGCATTGTGCCGCCCAGGCTCCCCATGCTATAACGAAACTATCAGGTACTGTGGGCATAGCGAGTAGAGATCAAGTCGCGCGAAGGCGCGGCGCCGGATCGGAGGCTGTGAAGGTGTCGAACGCGAAGGACCAGAACAAAAATGGCCGCGGCCAGCGCTCGCGCGGCGGGCTGCTCGGCGGCATTAGCCTGAACAGCCTCTCGACCAATATCGATCTCGTGCGCAAGTTCATGCGGCTGACCGACTGGAAGGCGCTGCACGACGAGGTACAGGGCGAGATGCGGCGCACCGTCGCCATCGTCGGCATGCCCAACACCGGAAAATCCACGCTCTTCAATACCTTACGCGGTCGCCATTCCTCCGCCGTCTCACCAGTCGCCGGCACCACCACCACTCCCATCCGGGGCGCGTTCGGGCCCTTCAACCTGATCGACACACCGGGACACCTGCGCGGCGTGCAGCTCGATGCGGTCGACGAGTCGGCGGTGGTCCTGCTGCTGTTGGATGCCAGTCGCGGTCTGCGTCCCGAAGATCACGACCTGCTCCACGAGCTGCGGCGCACCGGCAAGCCGCTGGTCGTCGCGCTCAACAAGATCGACGCCCTCACCCGCGATCCCGACCATGTGGCGGGCGAATACGCGGCGCAACTCAGCATCCAGGATATCATCCCCATCTCGGCGGCGGTGGGCACCAACGTTGGCGAGGAGCTGGTGCCCGCCTTGATCGATGCCAGCCCCGAAGCGGCGCTGGCCATTGGCCTGGCGCTTCCGGGCTACCGGCGCACCGCCGCCGATCGCATGGTGCGTAACGCCACACTGGTCGGGCTGGCGGCGGGCATGGAGCCGATACCCCTGCTGGACATCCCCATCCTGTTGGGCAACCAGATTCGCCTGGTGCTACGCATCGCGGCGGTCTATGGTGAGCCGATGACCATCCAGCACATGCGCGAGCTCGGCACCACCATCGCCGCGGGTCTGGCGTTGCGCTACGTCGCCGAAGAAGCCGCCAAACTCGTGCCCATTGGCGGTGATCTGGTCTCCGGACTCATCGCCGCGGCAGGCACCTGGGCCATTGGCCAGGTCGCCATCGAATACTTCGAGGGCGGCAAACGTCTCAGTCGCCGCCAGCTCAACGAGATGTTCTCGCGCTACTATCGTCGCTACCGCCAAGATTCCGGCGCGCGGGAGGTTGGCCAGCTGGCCCCGGCACTCCAGGGCGCGTTACCTCCGCCCAGCCTGGAGAGAGAGCAACGCTGATGGCCCCACGCCGGCCGTTGCTGCTGCTGCTCAATGGGATCGTCCACACGATGGAGGCCGCCCGGCCGCGGGCCACGGCTATCGTAGTCGATCGTGGCTCGGGGCGCATCCTCGCCGTGGGTGACATGACATCCATGCGCGAGTGGGCCGGCCCGCTCACCGACACGCTCGATCTGAAGGGGCGTACGGTGCTGCCCGGCTTCATCGACGCCCACACCCATCTGCTGTCCTACGCCAAGGCCCGGCTGGAGGTGGATCTGACCGGCACGCGCTCCGAGGACGAAGCAGTCGCCCGCGTGCGCCAGCGCGCCGCATCCATCCCGACCGGGCAGTGGATACGCGGGCTGCACTGGGACCCCAGCCTGTGGGTCGGTGGTGGTTTCCCGTCCAGGGCTTCGCTGGATGCCGTCGTGCCCGATCATCCGGTGGCGCTGGCCAGCTACGATGTCCACTCGTTGTGGGTCAACGCGGCGGCGTTGCGCCGCGCGAGGATCACGCGCGAAACGCCCGAACCGCTGGGCGGACATATCGCGCGCGATGCGTCGGGTGAGCCGAATGGCCTGCTCTTTGAGGGCGGCGCGATGGCCCTGATCGAGAGCGCCAGCGAGGAGCCCGACGCCGAGGCCGAGCTGGCGCTGCTACGCGAAGTCTTCGCGGAATTGCGTGCCCAGGGCGTCACCGGCGTGCACAATATCGAAGCGCCCCACAGCTTCCGCCTGATGCAGCGGCTGCGCGACCTGGGCGAACTCGCGCCACGCGTCCTCTGTTACCTACCACGGCAATCGCTGCCAGACGCGGTCCAGGTGGGCTTGCAAGCGGACTTCGGCGACGATTGGCTGCGCTTCGCGGGCATCAAGGTGTTCGCGGATGGCGCGCTCAGCTCGCGGACCGCCGCGATGTTCGAGCCATTCGAGGGGCAGCCGGCCAATACCGGCCTGCTGACGACCTCCGAAGTCGAAATGGAGGCCCTGGTGGCCGCGGCGGCGGGTGGCGGCATTGGCGTGGCGATCCACGCCATCGGCGACCGCGCGGTGCATGCCGCCCTGGATGGCATCGAGCGCGGCCAGCGCAGCCGGCAGGCCACCGCGTCAGCGCACGCGCCGCCGCGTTTCCGGCTAGAGCACATCCAGCTGGCCCGACCCGATGATATCGCGCGCATGGCGCGCCTGGGCGTGGTGGCCTCGGTGCAGCCTTTCCACGCCGTGGCCGATCGCGACAAGGCTGAGCGCTACTGGGGCGCGCGCCACCTGCGCGCCTATGCCTACCGCGCGCTGCATGACGCCGGCATCCCCCTGGCGCTAGGTTCCGACGTCCCGGTCGACACCTGCGATCCGCTGCGCATTCTGCACGCCGCCGTCACGCGTCGCAACGACCAGGATCCCGACCGTCCGGCGTGGCTACCGGAACAGGCGCTGACGGTGGGCGAGGCGCTGCGCGCCTACACACTGGGCGCCGCCTATGCTGGCGGCCAGGAGGCACGCCAGGGGTCGATCGCGCCGGGCAAGCTTGCCGATTTCGTCGTGCTCGCTGAAGACCCGTTCAGCGTGCCGGCCGAGCGCATCGCCGGCGCCGAGATCGCCGCGACGATGGTAGGCGGCGAGGTGGTGTTCGGCGCGCTCGAATAGCCCGCATGGGCCGCACTGCGGTTATCCATGCGACTGCCATCGCCAGTCGTACGAGAGCGCGGATTTGGCACACGCCGTTACAGGCCGCGCTGGCGCATCTGCTCGCGCTGATAGTCGGCGTACGGCTTGCCGATGATCTCATAGAGCGTGATATCCTGGCCAGGCAAGGGGTTTTGCCAGAGCCACGCGACGTTCAGCCAGAAACCGGGCATGGCTTGCGCGCGGTAGATACCCTGAGCATCGAGGGCGATACGCTGGTAGACACCCTGCGCTTCGAGCTGGTAGAACTCAGCCTGCTGGAGGTCGGGGTCCAGAATCCAGTACTCGGAAACCCCGCCCCGCTGGTATTCGGCAAACTTTTCCTCGCGATCGCGCTTCAAACTCTCCGGCGAAACCAACTCCACCGCCAGGTCCGCCGGCTCGTCCAGATACGTGCGCGTGAGCCGCCCCAAATGAGCCTGGGCGACGAAGATGAGGTCTGGCTCGCGCCCGGATGAATCGGGTAACTTCATCTGGAAGGGAGGAATGACGATCACTCCGAGGTGGTAGACATACAGACGATCCTTTCGCGGCGCGCACCTCCGCTGTCCG
>DASYGC010000523.1:0-1690 GCA_036000225.1 Ktedonobacterales bacterium
GATTTAATGGCTGGTTAAAGCTGTGTTAAGCACGTGTGCGTGTGCTACGATAGCGCTGTCTGGCCCATACACCCGTGTACGCGCGCCAGTGTGCCCCGGCGCCGGGGCGGCGAACGGGAAAGCGTCACCGTCGCTATGACATTCGTTCAGCTCGCGCTCGCCTTCATCGCGGGCGCGCTCATCACCACCGCTATCGCCTGGGCGCGGCTGCGCGCCGCCGCCAGCCGCCGCCAGCTCGCCGAGGGACTCTTCGCCACCACCGCCCGCGAGAACGAGACCTTGCGCTTGATGGCGGACCGCGCCTCGGCCCGCCTGACCTCTGTCCTGGCCGCCTATCCGCGCCCCGTGCTGATTCTCAACCACGACCGTGTGGCGCTCTTCGCCAACGACGCCGCGCTCGATCTCGTCCACCTCCCCGCCAGCCAGGTGATTGGCCGCCGCGCCGCCTCCATTCTGCAGGACTACGACACCACCCAGTTGCTGGCGCGCGCCGCGCGTCTGAATCAGACCTGCGAGCGCACCTTCCAGCGCGTCACCACCGGCCAGACCTGGCGCGTCATCGCCACACCGCTCCAGCGGCGGGTGGCCGGAGCAAGCGCGGTGCCAGACGCTACGACCGATCTCGCCCTGACGATCGAAGACCTCACCGAGCTGCGCCGCCTGGAGACCGTCCGCCGCGATTTCGTCGCCCACGTCTCCCACGAATTGCGCACACCGCTGGCCGCCGTCAAGCTACTCGCCGAGACCCTCGTCAACGCCCTCGACCGCGATCCCGTCGCCGCACGCGGCTTCGCCCAGCGCATCTCCGGCGAGGCCGATCATCTCTCGCAGATGGTCGCCGAGCTACTGGAACTCTCGCGTATCGAGTCAGGCAAGATCGAGCCGCGGCTGGAGCCAACCGACCTGGCGGCGCTGGTGGAGGCCGCCATCGAGCGCATGCGCCCGCTGGCCATCGAGCGCGGTGTCACGCTGGAGGAGGATGCGCCGAAGGGTCTGCCCGATGCGCTCTGCGATGGTGAGCGCGTCGGCGAGGCGCTCGTCAACCTGATCCACAACGGCCTGAAATACACCGACCCTGGCGGCTGGGTGCGCGTCTCCATCGCGCTGATCGAGGAAGAGGCGTCAGTCACTTCCAGCGGCTCTGGCCAGCACGAGCGCGTCATGCGACCGGTGCTCGCCACCACCGTCAGCGACAACGGCGCCGGCATCAGCGAAGGCGACCTGCCGCGCGTCTTCGAGCGCTTCTTCAAAGCCGACCGCGCCCGCACCCGTCAGCCCTCCGGCCCGCTCGCCCAGCTTCCATCCAGCGTGAACGGCCAGGTGAACGGCGCCGCGAACGGTCAGGCGATCACCGCCCCGAAGCGTAGCGGCGGCTTGCAGGCGCTGGCGGCGGGCGGCACCGGCCTCGGCCTGGCCATCACCCGCCACCTGATCGAGCTGCACGGCGGCCGCATCTGGGCCGAGAGCAAGCTCGGCCACGGCAGCCGCTTCACCTTCACCCTGCCGCTGGCCGGGAAATAGGAGATCGGGCGGGTGAACCCGCGTCTACGGGCGGCGCCGCCGCGAAGCCCACCGGCGTGGGCTAGGACGCGAGGAGCGGGGAGAGGGGTAGGTGATGAGGGCGCCTCTCAGCGCCCGCCTGTCCGCCCGCCCCGCCGCTCCAGCGTCCGCCGCGCCCGCCGCGAGAGCG
>DASYGC010000524.1:0-4837 GCA_036000225.1 Ktedonobacterales bacterium
GCAACCATCACGACAAGCGTTACGACTCAACGTCGTACGGTGCGTGGTGGCCGTCGGGGTCGAGGGTGGGTTCACCGGGGACAGATAGCAGGCTCATTGGGCAGCGCCTGGTGGTGGCGCGTCCGCCGTCCTGCGATCGGATGTGGCGTGCGGGCGGAGCCAGAGCGAGATGTGCGTGGGCCGCATATGCGTGTCTACCACCTCCACCAACTGCGCGGTGAGGTCGCGCAGGTCCACCTCGTTGCGCAGGCTGGCACTGAATGCGCGCAGCGCCTGGGCGGCGTTGTAGCGCTGGCGATAGAAGCGGCGGTCGATGGTGATTTGAATGCGGCGGCGTAGCGGCTGGAAGAGGGCGGCGATCAGCAGGGTGGAGGCGACGAGGACCAGCGACGAGCGGGCAAACTGGCCGGTGAAGGTCTGGCCGGCCACCAGTTGCACCAGCGCCGCCAGGCCGAGTACGGCGCCGAAGTAGATCAGCGCGAGCGTGGCGGTGAGGGTTCCGTAGACCAGCGTGCGATTGATGACCACGTCGATATCGAAGAGATGGGAACGCAGGATGGCGATGCCCAGCGTCAGCGGAATCATGAGCATAACGACGGTGGCGCCGGTAGTGAGGGCAAGGCCCGCTTGCGTGCCGGACTGGGTGAGAGTGGGGACAAACAGGGGCACGACAAAAGCCAGCGTCAGGTAGCCCAGCAGCGCCACGACCATGCCGAAGACGACCCAGCGCGTCTGACGGCGCTCGGCCCAGGTGGAGACGCGCACATAGCGATAGACCTGGGCGACGGCGACCGAGCCGGCGAAGCCGAAAAAGGCGAGCGCCGCGAGCAGCGCCGACCAACCGCTGACGTTGAAGACAGTGTTGGCGAAGAAGAAAACTGGTACCTGCACGGCGATCCAGGCCAGAGCCGTCCAGCGCGTCCACCAGGGGACAAAGCGGCCGTCGGGAAAGACATAGAAGAAGAGGCTGAGGCAGGCCGACCCCAGAAAGCGCGCACCAGCGATGGGCAGCGCGAGCGTGGGGATGGCCGCCGCCAGGGCCAGGGGCGCGTTGGCAAAGCGCGCCGCGCCGAAGGTCAACAGCGTGAGCGCGCTGAAGAGCGCCGCGCGATCGTGCGAGCGGCGCCAGAAAAGCAGCGCGGCCATCGCGGACCAGCCCAGAGCTGAGATGCTGTCGAGCGTCGTCACGTAGGCCGCGTACTGCCAGGGTGCGTAGCCCAGGGTGCCCAGCGCGCGCAGGCGATCGGCGGTGAGCTGGTTCGGCAGGCAACGCGCGGGCGACGCGCAGGCGGTCTGTAGCGCGGCAAAGTAGACTGGCAGGCCCGCGACGAATACGCCGACGACGAGCGCCGCCACCATCAGCCAGACCCCGCGGGTCACCCATAGCCACGTGCCGGGAATACGGCCATCGTCACTGACCCTTGCTGGCAACTGACTGAGTGGTGGCACCGCACCCTCCTGACGAGCGAGCAGGCGAACTGGCCATCGTCATGAAGTGGTTCGAGATCAACCTTCGGGTTCAGTGTGCCACAGCGGCCGCATCTGCCGCTCGGCGGGCGCCACAGGACGCAGCCAGAGCGACACGTGCGCTGGCTGCATCGTCTCATCTACCACGTGCGTGAGGTGCGTCTTGAGATCGCTAAGGTCCACCTCGCTGCGTAGTGTGGTACCAAAAGCCGCCAGGGTCCTGGCAGCGTCGTACTTACGGCGGTAGAAGCGGCGATCGATCGTCGATTGGAGGCGACGGCGTAAGGGCGTGAAGAGGGCGGCCACCAGCAACGTGGAGGCCACGATGATGACAGGCGATTGGGGAGCGGCCTGGGCGGGCAAGAGGGCATTGAGCAGGGCTTGCGTCCCATAGACGCCGCCAAAGTAGACGGCGGCGAGAATGGCGGTGAGCGTGCCATAGACCAGCGTGCGGTTGATCAGAATGTCGATGTCGTACAAGCGGTAGCGCAGGATGGCGATCACGAAGGCGATGGGCCCCAGTGTCAGCGCGAGATTGACAATCATCGTGCTGAGGAGCGGATACAGCGCGCCAGGCGCGGAAAGCCCAGGAATAAGTGCTGGTGGGACCAGGATGCCGATCTCAACGAGCACCGAGATACCGATGCCGAGGATCACCCACTTGGTTTGCTGGCGCTGAATACCGTTGGAGACCACGCGATAGCGGTAGATCTGAGCAGCGATCAGCACGAGGAGCACCACGGGAAACAGCGCACCGAGGATGACAGGTGTGCTGGGCAGTGGCAGGGCAGTCACCGCCAGCGCCACACAGGTTGGCACCACGACCCACACCATCCAGCGCGGAGCGAAGCGGCCGGTGGGGAAGAGCGTGAGAAACAGACAGAACATGATGGAGTTCAGGCTTGTTAGCAGGGCCATGGGACGTTGCCATGCCGTGCCGAGCAGCTCTCCAGTGGTATACTCCGCGCCCTGTGTGACGAGCTGCGCCGCCAAGAGCAGCAGGAAAAGGGAGTCTGAGCGACGCCAGAAGACGACGGCGGCGGCGCCAAACCACAGGAGCGACGTGAGGAGGGTGACCGCGATCACAACGGTCGCATAGGCATCCAGCGAGACACCCAGCAGGTGCAAGGATAGAAGCTGGGCCGTGGTGACCTGTCCCGCCGCACAGGTCTGCATGCACACCACACGCAAATGGGTGACAGTTGTCCGCACACCAACGGCGAAGAGCGTGAGCGCGAAGGCGACGACCACCGCGCTAGCAAGCCGCGCGATGAAGAGCCACGGTCCGCGCACCTGGGACTCCGCCGAGGGAGACGCTGCTGTGCCGCTAGATGGCAGATTGGTCACTGGGCTCACGTTGAACCTCCCTGCAAGGGCGCTGCGCGCGATGCGACGCTCGCACTTGCCGGCTCGCGCAGCCACAGCGAGACATGCGCTGGCTGCATCGTTTCATCCACCACAGCTACCAGATGCGCGGTGAGATCGCTCAGGTCCACCTCACCACGCAGCGTCGCAGTGAAGCGCGCGAGGGTCTTGCCAGCATCGTACTTGCGACGGTAGAAGCGCTGATCTATGGTTGTTTGAATGCCATGTCGAAACGGGGTGAACAGGGCGGCTACCAGCAGGGTGGAGGCGACGATGAGCACGGGCGATTGCTGGCCCTGCTGCGCGGGGAGGAACGCGTTGAGCAGAAGCTGTGCGAAGTACACGCCACCGAAGTAGACGGCGGCCAGGATTGCCGTGAGCGAGCCATACACCAACGTGCGGTTGATGAGGATGTCGATTTCCCACAAGCCCGAGCGCAGCATGGCGATACCGATGCAGATGGGAGTGACCCACAGCAGCACGCTTAGCAATGTCGTGGCGATCACCGTGCCCACCAACGTGTCAGGCAGACCAGGCACCCCGCCGAGGCCCAGCACCGCCAGGAAGCCGCCGAATCCGGCGGCAAAGCCAAACACGACCCATCGCGTTTGCTGGCGTTGCGCTGGAGTGGAAACGCGCCGGTAGCGATAGACCTGTGCGCCGATCAGGACTACGTAGAACACTGCCAGAATGATAATACTTCCTGCCTGTTGAACTTGCGGCACGAGCTGCAGCACTCCGACGAGCTGCAGCACTCCGACGAGCTGCGAGACCGGCCAGAGCAGCGCCGCCCAACGCATCCAGCGTGGGACAAAGTGTCCACTGGGAAAGATGCTGAAAAAGACATAGAACGCGCTGGTCCCCACGATGCCAATAAGCGTGATGGGCAGGTTCCATGCGGGATCGCTGGTGGGGAGCGCCTGCATCGAGCCATACACCTGGGCGGCGCCAAATACCACCAGCGTGAACGCGCAGAACAGGGCCATGCGGTTATCTGAGCGCCGCCAGCAGATGACCGCCGCGACGCCTACATAAATGAGTGTGCTGATCCAGTCCAGCACGACCCAGTAGACCGCATATGCGTCGAGCGAGAGGCCCGATGTGCGCAACTGCTGGAATTCAACCGGCGTCAGCTGATGGTTCTGGCACACGGTACCCAGACACGCCAGATGCAGAATGCGTAGCTCGGCCGGTATCGCAAAGGCATCCAGCCCCAGAATCGTCAGCACGACAAGTACCCAAGTCATGCGGGCGAGCGCGAGCCTCGCGCCGCTCACCGGCAGGTCTATCCTGCCCACGCCGGTTGCTGGCTGAGCTGCGGCGGGAATGGATGGAGCGAGCTTCATGCGTCACCTCCCTTAGGTGGCGGTTCTCGGCGCAGCGCCGCGGCACCACCCGCCGGGAGCAACCTGGCAGCCGGCTCGCGCAGCCAGAGGGAGACGTGCACCGGCTGCATGGTCTCATCTACGACACCCACCAGTTGGGTACGGAGGCCGTCCAGGTTCACCTCGCTGCGTAAGGTCATGCTGAAGCGGGCGAGGGTGCGAGCGGCGTCATACTTGCGGCGATAGAAGCGGCGATCCACGGTGGATTGGAGGCGGCGGCGGAGCGGGGTGAACAAGGCGGCGATCAGCAGCGTGGAGGCCACGATGATGACGGGCGATTGCCGGCCCGCCTGAGCGGGCAGCAGGGCGTTCAGCAGCGCCTGCGCGCCGTAGACACCGCCGAAATACACGACAGCCAACAGCGCGGTGAGCGACCCGTAGACTAGCGTGCGGTTGATGATCGCATCGATGTCCCACAGATGATAGCGCAGAACGGCGATGCCGATAGCGAGTGGGATAGGGAGAAGCACGAGATACCCGATCCCGGTTTTCACCAGAACGATGATGACGTCAGGCTTACTGAACTCTTGGGGGGAAGCGATCAGGACAATGACTCGCGGGACGACGCTCAACAGAAAGCCGCTCGCAAAACCGAACACAAGCCACTTGGTTTGCTGGCG
>DASYGC010000525.1:0-21763 GCA_036000225.1 Ktedonobacterales bacterium
CCGCCTTCACCGTTTTGCTCGGCCTGTTGGTCGGCGTTGGCGCGATCTTCGCCTGGGAGTACTTTGACAACTCCTTGCACAGCAGCACGAGCCTCGAAGACATCTTCGGCGAGACCGCGGTAGTCCACTTGGCCGGGCGCCCAACGCGTCGTGAGCTGCGAACCGTGGCTGCGGGAACCTGGGCCCTGCCCGCGCCCGCACAGAATCAGCACCGACCAGGACAGTGGCCCAGCGCATTGGTGGTCGCCGCGATGGCTTCAGCGGCCACCTGGCGCCGGCCCGCGCAGAGCACGAACCCGGTAACAGCGACTCCCGCCGGGCAGCCGTAGACCGACCCGTCGTCAGGTGTCCCTAAAGACAGGTCACGAACAACTGGTGGAAACACCATGCCGACCACGTGACGACCAAATGAGATCCGGCAGAGATCGCAAGTAGCGGCATGCTGCTTCCACCGTGTGGAGAATGGAGACCCCCGTGAGCGTGAACGATCAATTTCGCGACCAAACTGCCGGCTGGAGAGCCGCCCAGACCCAGACCGAGGCGGTAACCTCAGGTTCCAATGGTTCGACGGCCACCCCCAAGGCGGTTATCTCGTCGGCGCGGCTCTTCCGGGCGCCTGCGCCCGAGGCGGGCCAACCAGATCAGCCGAAACCTGACTTCGCGGGAGCGGACTCGGCAGCCCCCGCCACATCGGGCGCCTCCACCGCGTCCAGTGCGTTGGGCGCCGCGGCCAACCGCGACGAAACGACGACTGATGGCACTGATGGCACTGCTGGAATGCCAGCGATTCCGGCCGAGCCACGCGAGGTCAATGTGAGTTATCGCTTTCCTCGTGGACTGCTGCCCTCGCGCGATCCTCGCACCTACATCCTGTCGCCTTCCGATCTGCTGACACGGCGCGCCGAGGATTTCCGCCAATTGCGTACCCAGATCAAGGCGCACCTCGGCGATCGCGGCACCGTGCTGATTGCCAGCCCGCGGCACAATGAGGGGCGCTCGATTACCGCGCTGAATCTGGCGATTGCCTTCGCGCAGGAATATGAGCGGGTGGTCTATGTCGAGGCGGACTTCCGCCGCCCTGCCCTGCACCGGTTCTTCGAGCTGGAACAGGAACGCGGACTCTCACGCCTGCTGCAGAGTTGTGATCCGGTTGGCGAACATCTGGGCGATGAGTTGCTGCCAACCGATGTCCCGGGGTTCTACCTGTTGCCCGCGGGCGTGCGATCCGGCCCCCCTGAGTTATTCGAGTCGCCGCGCATGGCGGAAACCATCGAGCGCCTCAAGGTCGAGGCCGACTGGGCGATCATCGACATCCCGCCCATGTTGACCTATGCCGAGCCGCAGACGTTGGCCAGGCTGGTCGACGGCGTGGTGGTGATCGCTCTGGAAGGTCGCACCCACGAAGACGACTTGAGACGCCTTGCCGCGCGCCTGGAAGCGGTCGAGGCCAACATTATTGGTGCGGTGTACGTGCACCGCAGTTGACCTGGCGCGCGGGTGTGCTGATTGTGGCGCGCTGCGCCAAGGAGGAACCTCGATGTTAATCGCGCGTGCGCCCGTGCGCATCAGCCTTGCCGGCGGCGGGACAGACTTGGCGGCATACTACCAGCGCCACGGCGGCCTGGTGGTCAGCGCGGCGGTCGCCAAGTATTTCTATGCGATCATCGAAGTGACGGGGCGCCCCGGTCTGCAGATCTCGTCCTCCGACTATCACGCGTTCTTCCGCAACCCACCGGGGCAGTCGCTCGTCTGGGATGGCGATCTCAGCCTGCCCCGCGCGATCCTACATCGCTTCAACATCCATAGTGGCGTCGAGTTGTTTCTGGCCTCCGAAGTGCCGCCGGGCACGGGGCTGGGCTCCTCCAGCACCGTCACCTGCACCCTTGTCAAGGCCCTCTCAACCTTGCTGCGCTATCCGCTCACCAAGCAGGAGATCGCGGAAGAGGCCTGCGCCATCGAGATCGACAAGTTGCATATGCCCATCGGCAAGCAAGATCAGTATGCCTCAGCGTTCGGCGGCATCAACGCGATCACGTTCACCGCCGATGGCACCACCGTCGAGCCGCTGCGGATCAGCGAACAAACACGCACAACCCTGGAACACAACATTCTGCTGTTCTTTACGGGTTCGGCGCACAACTCGGCAACCATTCTCGCCGAACAGACGACGTCCACCCAGCAGGATCACGGTCAGGTTGTCGAGTCGCTGCATGGCATCAAGCGGCTGGCCGAACAGGCACGCGCCGCCCTGGAGGGTGGCCACCCCGACCAGATTGGCGAGTTGCTCCATGAAAACTGGGAGCGAAAAAAGCGGCTCGCATCGGGCATCACCAATGGGGCCATCGACGAGGCGTATGCGCTGGCGCGTGCGCACGGTGCCCTGGGCGGCAAGATCGCTGGCGCCGGCGGGGGTGGCTTCCTGATGTTGTACTGCCCGCTGGCCCGCCAGGACGACGTGACAGCAGCCCTGGAGGCGCGTGGCCTGGTCCGTATGGACTTCCACTTTGACCACGGCGGGGCGCGCGTGCTGGTCAACACGGGGCTGCATCTCGACCATGCGTTCAAACACAATGGGCATCTCGCCGTCGCGGCGAGTTAGGGCGATTGATTCGCGTGAGGGGAGTGCTGGTGATGTCGGATCAACGTGCATGGCGGAGCCTACGGCTGGTGGTCGTGTGCACCGATGCGTGCGCGATCGCGCTGGCATTCATACTGGTGTTCGCAATCTCACCGGTGGTGCTGCCGAATGCCAACCCACTCGTACTGGGCAGCTGGCGCGCGCTACGGCTGGCGATCTATGTGAGCGGATGGCTGGCATTGCTGGCCATCTATCGCCTGTATGAGCCCGAATATTTGCTCGATGGCTTCCAGCAGTATACGCGCATCGTGCAAGCCTCGACGACTGGTCTCTTGCTGGTGGGCCTGGTGGCGCTGCTCGATGGCAAGCCGATCCCGCGTTTCCTGCTGCTCAGCGCGTGGACCCTCTCGCTGCTGGCGCTGGGACTGACGCGATTCCTGTTGCGGCGCGTCATCTGGCGGCTCCGACGCCGGGGGCTTTTTCGGGCGCGCATGCTGGTCGTCGGCGCGGGCGAAGATGGCTGGGCCATTGCGGAGCAGATCACCGGCTATGCGCCCGGCGCGGCGGAGGTGGTCGGCTTCCTGGATGAGTACAGCCCTATTGGTACGCCCATCGCCGGGAGCACGGTGCTGGGTGAGCCACAGGCCCTGGCGCGGGTGGCACAGTTGACACGTGCGACCGATGCGATCCTAGTCCCGCAACAGATCGGCTGGGAATCTCTGCAACTGCTGCTGCAAGGTGGGCCCGAACGCTGGGGCGTGCAACGCATGTGGCTGGCTCCGGCCTCGCGTGATCTCCTGACGACCGGGCTGGAGGTCCACCAGCGCGGCTCATTGCCACTGCTTGCCGTTTCGGGCCCACGCATCGCGGGGATGGAAGCGGCGATGAAGCGTGGCCTGGATCTGCTGCTGGCGCTCTTGGTGCTGCCGGTGGCGCTGCCCGTCTGCCTGGCCATCGTCGTCTGGCGCGGCGGTATTCGCCGCGTTGCCGTCCTGGAGCGACGCCAGATTGTTGGTCGCGATCGCCGGCGGTTCACCCTCGTCACCTTCCCGCCGACCAACGACCTGCGCCTCTGGCATCTCTGGCGCCTGCCCGCGCTCTACAACGTGTTGCGCGGTGATTTGAGCTTTGTCGGCCCGCGGCCCATTCGCCGCTCGATGGAAGATGAGTACCTTCCCTGGCAGATGATGTTGACCTCGGTTCGCCCCGGTCTCATGGGTCCCTGGTGGCTCTTGAGTGGCAGCGCGCATACCTCCATCACCGCCGAGGTCGGCCTCGATTTGGCCTACATCCGCAACTACACCATCTGGTCCGATCTGCGCCTGCTGGCCCTGATGGTACGGCGACTGGTGGCGCGCGGGCACATCACCACCTCTCCCGCACCGGTCGGCCCGACCATCCCACCTGATGAGCGTTCAGAAGCGGCGGGCGCGATGCCCCCTGCCGCCATTCCAGGAGGAACACGATGAGACGCGTTGCCACTCGCGCGCGCCGCGCGCCCGCGGTCCATGCCACTGCCACTGCCACTGCCACTGCCACTGCCACTGCCACTGCCACTGCCACTGCCACTCAGCCGGCCAGCACACTTGACGACATCAGCGATTATCTCGCGCGGCTGAGCGATGTGCTGGCGCGGATGCCACGCGAGCCACTGGCGCAACTGACCGATCTCTTGCTGGCGGCCGCGCGTGACGATCGCGCGATCTACATCCTGGGCAATGGAGGCAGCGCGGCGACGGCGAGCCATTTCGCGTGTGATCTGGCCAAGACCGCGAATATGCCGGGCCATCCACGGCTACGTGCGCTGGCCTTCACGGATAATGTGCCGCTGCTGACCGCCTGGGGCAACGACGCTTCCTACGAGGTGGTGTTTGCCGAACAGGTGCGCACCTTTACGCGAGCGGGCGATTTGGTAATTGCCATCAGTGCCAGTGGCAACTCCCCCAATGTGCTGGCCGCGGTGCGAGCGGCGCGCGAACTCGGCGCGCGGGTCGTCGGCGTGACGGGATTCGGTGGCGGCGCGCTGCGGGCGCTGTGCGATGTCTGCCTGGTGGTTCCCAGCCATGAGTACGGGCCGGTCGAGGATGCCCACATGATCCTGGTTCATGCCGTCACCGCCGCGATTCGCGTGGCGCGTGCCACACAACCGGCCGCATCGGTGGCGGCCGGCGAGTTGGTGGAAGCCGCCATACACTGAGCGACGAGCGGGGCGCCATGCGCCCAGGAGGGCCCGCGATGGGAGCGGTTTCCACGGTCTTTCTGGACCGCGATGGGGTCATCAACCAGAACCGCCCGGCCGATTATGTCAAACGCTGGGAGGAATTCAGATTCCTCCCCGGCGCGCCGCGCGCCATCGCCCGTCTCACCCGCGCCGGCTATCGTGTCGTCGTGGTCAGCAACCAGGCGTGTATCGGCAAGGGCCTCGCCCGCCAGCAGGACATCGACGAGATCCACCGGCGCATGGTCTATGCGGTGGGCCGGGCTGGCGGTCGCATCGAGACCGTGCTCTATTGCCCACATCGCGCGGACGCGCGGTGTGCGTGTCGCAAGCCCGCGCCGGGTTTGTTGCTGCGGGCGCGCGATGCCTTTGGGGTTGATCTGCGCCAGGCGATCTTTGTGGGCGACAGCGCGAATGACGTGCGCGCCGCGGCCGCGGCGGGGATTCCCGCACTGCTCGTCCTGACCGGATTGGGCTGGCGCACCGCGCTACACGCCAGCCACGACAACTTGCCGCACTGCGATTTCGCCTTGAATCTCGGACACGCCGCACGTCTGATTCTCAATAGAAATGTGGCGCCAGATGCTGAGGCCACCTGGTTACGCCGTGCCATCAGTGGCGCCCGCTTCTTCGAGCGCCACGGGGGAACCCGCGATGGCATCAGTCCCCGTCTGGCTCATTGAACCGCGGTTAGTGATCGCCGATCATTGATCGCCTCGTGCTGATCCAGCCATGTGGCTGGATGGCGGCCCGTGGAGGGCAATTGAAATGTCTGCCACCTCTCGCAATGGACGCGCGCCGCGTGTGCTGGTCATCGGACTTGATGGAGCCACATTCCGGTGGATTACTCCCCTGGTTGAAAGCGGCCGGTTGCCCACGCTGGCGCGTCTGATGCGCGAAGGGGCCAGCGGCCCGTTGGAATCGATCATTCCGCCGCACACCGGTCCGGCGTGGCCGTCGATGATTACCGGACGCAATCCTGGCAAACACGGGATATTCTACTTCGAGAAGTACGATGTCGCGAAATATGCCTGCCTCGATGGCATCGCGACCGCGGAACCACTAGTCGGCCGCACCATTTTTGACATCGCCTCAGCGGGTGGGCAACGTGTGGCGGCGCTACGCGTGCCCATGACTTTTCCGGCGTGGCCGGTGAATGGCGTGATGGCCAGCGGCTACCCCGCACCCGGCGAGACCGACCGCTACGCGTACCCCACGACGCTCGCGAGTGTGTTGCCGCCGATGGCCGCCATCCGCATTCATGGCAACACTCCCGAGGGGACCTTCACGCACATGCAACGCGAGATCGAGGTGCTGACGACCGCCGCCTGCCAGTTGTTGACTACCGACCAGTATGATTTGTTTATGGTGGTCTATCAGCAGACCGACCAGGCGCACCACTTCTTCTGGCGCTATGTCGATCCCGCCAGCCCGCTCTACCAGGAGCGTGAGGCAAAACTCTATGGTGACCTGATCGCTCGCTGCTACGAAGCGGTCGATGCCGCCGCGGCGCGCCTGCTGGAGTTCGCCGGCGACGAGACGCTGGTGCTGCTCGTCTCCGACCACGGCGCGGAGTGTGCGCCCGCCACGTATTTTCAGACCAATCGCTGGTTGGCCGACATCGACCTACTGCACGCCACACCGCACGCCGCGGAAGCTGGCCTTCGCAGACTGTTTGATCTGCGCCATGCCGTGTCCAAAGATCTGCGCGTCAAGGTGCGCAAGCTGGTGATGCGCAGTTCCGTGAATGGACTGCGGTCAGTGGTCAATCTGCTGGGCCAGGACAGCCTGGGGATCGATTGGTCGCGCACCGCGGCCTATCGCTTCCCCGTCACCGAGCAGATGGAAGGCATCGCCATCAACCTGCGTGGCCGCCAGCCCCAGGGCATTGTCGAACCCGGCACGGAGTACGAGCAACTACTCGAGCGGCTGACCAAGGAATTGGGGCGTCTGCGCGAGCCCGGCACCGATCGCCCGCTGGTCGTCGAAGTTCATCGCCGCGATGAGGTGTTCTGGGGACCGCATGCGCATCGCGCGCCCGATCTGTTCTATCGCCTGGCGCCCGGATTCGAGTCGCGCGGTGAGGTGACGGGGCCGCGCTTTACCCCCGTGCCCGCGGTGGCGCTCGAACGGCACAACGCCTGGCATGACCGCGCGGGCGTGCTCATGGCGCGCGGTCCGGCGGTGGTGGCGCGCAAGCGGATCGTAGGAGCGCATTTGCTGGATATCGCCCCGACGATTCTGCGCACGTTGGGTCTGCCACTCTCCGGTGAATTGGACGGCACTCCACTGCAAGCCTGTCTGGGCACGGTCACGCCAACTGATGCCGACCTCCCGCTGCCGGTGGACAGGATGGAATCAGCCTTCGCCGCTGATGCTGACCGATCACCTGAAGACAACATTCCGCTGCCAGTATCCGCGTCGCAACTCTCGGACGAGGAAGAAGAGAGCATCAAAGGGCGACTGCGTGCGCTGGGATATCTTTGACGCTGCCCGAGGATGAACACCGGCTCAAAGGATGTCCGTACCTGACGTCTGACGCGGTGATTCCAACCGTGCTGGCCACCCACTCATCGGGCGTGTGAGGAATATGAGGAAATTGTCCCACACGGGCATGGGTACACCGCCGATTGAGGATTCTTCACCGACGGCATAGTGTATGGGCAGGAGATGCCCACACCGGCCCGCGTTCCGTCCGTCGTGGCGCACGGGTGTGCGCTCTGGGTCGCGTGATCCGTTCGTAGTCGCGCACGGGTGTGCGCTCTGGGTCTCGTTGTCCGTATGTCGTGGCGCACGGGCGTGCGCCCATGTCCACATATCTGGTCAGAGAGTAGGCGCGCTCATGGAGATCGCACTCGGCAAGCTCCGCCAGGCAGGCGGAGCGCTGGGTATCTGGGGTGCCATTGCGTTGTGCGCCGTGGCAATCGGTCTCGCGGGAGCGTACGCGGTGACGCGCACCTCGACCGCCGTGCTCATCGTCATGGGTCTACTCTTGTTTGCGCTCTTTGTGGCGATCATCCTTGGCCGCTGGTATCTGGGCATCGTCCTGGTCTTCGTGTATGCGCCGTTTGAAGATTTCTTTCGCCGGGTGATCTACTTTGGCCGCCAGATTCCCCACCTGGATCCCGTGCACCTGGTGCAGGAGTTTCTACTGCTCTCGGTCATCATCGGCATCCTGCTACAGGCCATCGTGAACCGCCGGCGCGGTGTCACGACCACACAGCATCTCTCCGGCTTGATGCTCGCCGTGGGAGTCTATTTCGTCTATCTCGTGATCCAGATCTTCAATCCGCTCAACAATAACGTCGTCGTCGGCGCACAGGGCTTCATCCAATTTGGGTTCTATGTTCTGTTCTTCTTTATTGCCGCGCGCGTCGTGTTGTCCCGCGTTCAGGTGCGGCGGTTGCTGATTTTGAGTGTCAGCTGCGCGGGCGTGGTGGGCGCGTATGCCATCTATCAACACGTCCATGGCTTGAGTTCCTACGACCAGTTTGAGCTGCACCGGCTCCAGATCCTCCTGGGCCAGTCCTCGGCGAGCACGTTTCTCTACTACGGCAGTGAGGTGCGCGCCTTTTCGACATTGGGCACCTACACGGCCTGCGCGGCGTATCTCTGTGTCAATCTGGTGCTGGCCACCTACCTCGCCCTGCGTGGATCGCGCTGGGTGCGCCTGCTCGCCCTGGCCACCATCCCGCTCATGGCCGGCGGCCTGCTCTATACCTACAGCCGTACCAACTGGCTGGGCGCCACCGCCGGCATTGTGTTGTTGTGTGCCCTGCTGCCCCGCTGGCGCCTGGAGCGCAAGCTGCTCGTCCTCGTCTTCCTGGCAGTGCTGGGCGTTACGATGTATGGCATCCTCGGCCAGCTGGGCCAGAGCTCGTTGGCGACCGGCAGCCCCATCTTCCAGCGCTTCGCGCAGTTGACCAATGGCCAGGGCGAGTTTACCCTGGGTCAGCGCGTCAAAGAACTGGGCTACATCTTCCAGTTTGTGAATGCGAACCCGCTGGGTGCAGGCGTAGGCGCCGACCTGCCCAGCACCGCCGGCAATATTGGTAGCGCCAAGGTCGCCAACGTCCACAACGACAACTACTACGCCTTGTTGCTATTCGAGGTCGGCTATCCGGGCACCGCACTCTTCCTCGGCATCGCCATCGCGCTGGTGGTCGTTGGCCTCAGGCACGCCGAACGCGCACGCGACGACGAGGTGCATGGGTTGGGGATCGCGCTGGTAACCCTCGTCATCACGCTGCTGCTGATCAGTCTGGGCGAGCCATATCTGGACATGGCGCCGATGCCCGCGTTCTTCTGGCTGGGGGGGGCATTGCTGCTGGCACTGCCCGCGCTGGACGAACGCGCGCGGCGCGAGCGCGAGGCCTCGTGGGCGGTGGATGCGGTGAGCGCGCTCATCGCTCGGGTGCGCGCCGCCCGAACCGGTGCACTCGCCGGAAGGACGACCGCATGAGAGTCGCGTATTTCGCGGATGTCGTCGAACTGGGAGGCGCCGAACTGAGTCTGGTTGATTACTTTCGCGCCAGCGCAAGTCAGCCCTTCGAAGCGCTGCTGATCACCCCGCGCGAAGGCCCGCTCACCGAGGCGGTACGTGCTGTCGGCGCCGATTGCCGGGTGGTGCGCATGCCCGAGCTGGCACACTATGAAACCAATCCCAACGTGTTCAAGGCCACCCACGACCCACTGGCACGCGCCGCCTACTTCGCCAGCGCCTCGCGTTCGCTGTGGCGGTTAGCGGCGGCGCTACGCCGCTGGCGCGTGGATGTCTTCCATACCAATGGCTTGCGCGCCCATCTCTATGGCGCGGCGGCCGGACGCCTGGCGGGATGCCACGTCGTGTGGCACGTGCGCGACATCATCGTCAAACCCTGGCAGCTACGTCTCTTCCGTGAATCAGGCCGGCTGGTGGATGCGCTCATTTGCGTGTCGGAACCGACGCGCCTGGCGCTAGCAGGCGGACCACCACTGGCCGGCAAAGCCGTCACGATCCATAACGCCATCCACCTCGATACCTACCGCACCACCCCGCGCGAAGTCGCCGCGGTGCGCGCCGAGTTTGACCTGGCTGGCCATTTCCCGGTGGTCACGCAGATCGGGCAGGTTACTCCCAACAAAGGCCAGGCCGACCTACTCGAAGCCGCCCGCCACGTGCTCGTCCACCAGCCGTCCGCGCGCTTTCTCATCGTCGGGCAACCGTTGATGGGCGAACAGGCCTATGCCGCGGGTCTGCGCGAGCAGGCGGCCCAGTTGGGCATCGGCCACGCGGTCGTGTTCGCCGGTTTCCGGCGCGATGTCGCCGCCATCCTGGGCGCCAGCGATGTGGCCGTCACCCCCTCGTGGCAGGAACCCTACCCGCGCACCATCATGGAGGCGATGGCCGTTGGCGTGCCAGTAGTCGCCACCCGGGTCGGGGGGATTCCCGAGCTGGTGCGCCACCAGGAGACCGGATTGCTGGTGGGCCCACATCAACCGGAGGAAATGGCGGATGCCATCCTGCGCGCCGTCGAAGCCCCCCTGCGTGAGCGACTGGCGCAGGCTGGCATGCGTGTCGCGCGCGAGCAATGTGGCGTTGAAGCGGAAATGGCCCGCATCGCGGCGGTCTATGAGCGAATCCTGCGCGTTCCCAGCGGATCGCTGGGCGGCTTACCCCGGGTCGCGGAACCGGCCGCCTGATACGTCAGCCAACAGGCAGAGGAGATCATCACGGTGCGTATAGCGATCAACGCGGCCCTGGCAGGACCCACCGCGACGGGCATTGGCACCTATGCCAGTTCGCTCGCTCGTGCGTTGCCACGCGTTGATGGCGG
The DNA here is from genome assembly GCA_036000225.1 of Ktedonobacterales bacterium. Taxonomy (GTDB): domain Bacteria; phylum Chloroflexota; class Ktedonobacteria; order Ktedonobacterales; family JADMIN01; genus DASYGC01. The sequence goes on from DASYGC010000525.1 coordinate 10,613, forward strand.
TGCGCATCACTATGATGTGTTCGTGGGCGGCCTCAGCGATGCGGATGACGCGGCGACGGCCGAGCAGCGCCTCCACTGGCATACCGTCCCAAGGGGCGGCGCTGCCCAGCGGCTGCTGTGGGAGAACTGGCGCTTTGGTCGCGCGGCAGCGGCCGCGCATGCCGCGGTGCTGCACAGCACCTCCTCGTACCTGCCCTGGTCCGCGCGCGGAGCGAGCGTCATGACGGTGCATGATCTGGCGATCTATCGCTATCCCGCGGCGTTCAAGCCGGTGAATCGCACGCTGGGTCGCTGGTTGTTCGAGAGATCGCTGCGTCGCGCCGGAGCATTGATCGCGCCATCGCAGGCAACCTGTCGCGACCTCGTCGAGCTGCTGGGGGTGGATGCCGGCCGCATCCAGGTGATCCCCGAGGCGACCGATGCGCTCTTTCAGCCCGTCATCGATCCGACGGAGCTGGCGCGTGTGCGGCATCTCTATCACCTTGACCGTCCCTACGTGCTGTCAGTGGGGACCGCCGAACCGCGCAAGAACCTGGTGCGCTTGCTCACGGCCTTTGCCGCCTGCCAGGCAACTCTGCCCGTGACGCATGAATTGGTGCTGGTGGGCGGGCGGGGATGGCTGACGGGGCCGCTGGAAGCGGCGGCGCGGCCGCTGCTGGCGGCGGGGCTGCTCCGCGTGCTGGGCTACGTGCCTCAGACCGATCTGCCCGCGCTCTACTCAGGGGCCGCGGCCTTCGCGTATCCCTCGATCTACGAGGGCTTCGGCTTGCCGGTGCTGGAGGCCCTGGCGTGTGGCGCGCCGGTGCTGACCTCCAACCGTTCGTCGCTCCCAGAGGTGGTGGGCACGGCGGGGTTACTCGTCGATCCCGACGCAAGCGCTGCCATCGCCGCTGGTCTGTGCGCGCTGGTTACGGATGCCGCGCTGGCGACCAATCTCCGCCGCCGCGGCCTGTCGCGCGCGCGCCAGTTCAGCTGGGAGATGGCCGCGCGCGCGACGTTGGCGGTCTATGCGCGAGTGCTGTCCAGCCCCGTGCGCGCGCACCGGACCGCCGATCCCGCAGTGGCCGGCGAAAGGAGCGGTTGAACCGTGGCCATGATCGCAAAGGCGCGGCAAGCCGCTGCGCCTGCCAGTGCCTCGCTCCATCAGACACCCGCGGACGACCGCGAATCCCGGCGCCTTTCGGTGCTCGCCGTCACGCCCATCTTTGAGAATGGTGGCACCGAGGTGCAGCTGTTGGAGCTGGGTCACGCCTTGCGCGCGCGTGGCGACCGCTATCGTGTGGTCACGGGTGGCGGCACGCGCGTGGACGATCTGCGCCAGGCGGGCATCGACCATCGGATCGTGCGCCAGACCGCCGGCCTGGTGCCCGTGCCGGTCGAACTCTCGTCCTATTCCTGGGCGATCGTGCGTGAGTTGCTGGCCGAACCGGTGGATGTCATTCAGAGCACCTCGATTCGCAGCACCTACGCCGCCACTGCCGCCATCGCCGCGTATGCCCTGTGGCGCCCACGCGCGCCCGAACCCGCCGTGGTCACCACGCTACACGGTGGCAAGCAGCATGATCTGTATGGCCGGGCGGCGCGCCACCTGCGCTGGATGACCGATGCCGTGATCACCGTCGCCCAGGAAGGCCGCGATGCGTTGTTGCGGCGTGGGTTCCCGGCCGACCGCGTGCGGGTGGTGCCACCAGGGCGCGACCTCTCCGCCTTCCTGGCGGTGGCCGCCGGCGCTACCGCTCCGGCGGAGCTTGCCGGCGTGCCGGCGGGCGCGCGGGTCGTGCTCGCCGTCGGTCGGCTGGCGCCGCTCAAAGGGATCGAATACCTGCTCGACGCCTGGGTCAGCGTCGTCGCCACCGCACCCGATGCCGTGCTGGTGATCGTTGGGAGTGGCGAACTGGAAGCGGAACTGCGCGCGCGCGCGACCACGCTCGCCATCGCCGGCAGCGTAGTGTTCGCGGGGTTTCGCACCGATGTGCCCGCCCTGCTCGCCCGCGCGCACGCGTTCGTGCTGAGTTCCCTGTGGGAGGGGCTGCCGATGTCGGTGGTGGAGGCCATGGCGGCGCACCGGCCAGTGGTGGCTACAGCGGCCGGTGGCACGTCTGATGTGGTGCGCGATGGCGACACCGGCTTGCTGGTGCCACCGCGCGATGCGGCGGCGCTGGCTGACGCGCTGCGCCGTGTGCTTGCGGATCAGCAGTTGGCCGCGCGTCTGGCGGACGCGGGCAGCCAGCAGGTGCTGCAGCGGTATACCCGTGAAGCGTTGCTTGCCGCGACACGGGCGGTGTATCTGCAAGCGTGCGAACGTCGCGCCAGCCGGTCAAACGCTTGGCTGGCCTACGAGGCGTGAGAGCGAATCACGCCTGCCTGGCCGCGTGCATGCGCGGTGGGCCGGCCTCAGGTGACGGAGATGAGACGAAGACGATGATAAGCGGATCCATGCCGGCAAGCGAACGCGAAACCGTCAGCGATGCCGGCGTCGTGAACTCCACCACGGCGTCGCCGCTGGCGCGCTTTCCGCATCTGGCACGTGCCCGCGTCGCCCTCGTCCACGATTACCTGTTCGAGGCCGGCGGCGCCGAGTACGTCGCTGGCGTGTTGTGTCAGCTCTTCCCGGATGCGCCACTCTACACGTCAATTGTCGACCCCAGGACCCTCGCGCCCGCGTTCACTGGCCACGAGCTGCGCACCTCGTTTATGCAGCGCATCACGCACCAGAAGCGCTTTGCCAAAGCCCTGCTGCCGCTCTATCCTTTCGCGTTTCGCCGCTTTGATTTCAGCGCCTACGACCTCATCGTCAGCAGCTCATCGGGCTTCGCCAAGGATGTACGCGTTCCCCCCGGCGTCACCCACGTCTGCTATTGTCACACGCCCGCGCATTTCATCTGGGACCTCAATACCTACGCGCGCTCCCATGCCAGCCGTGGCCTGCCGCTCGATCTGCTCGTCGCTCCACTTCTGCCCGCGCTGCGCGCCTGGGACCGCGCCACCGCGCAGTCGGTCGCGGCATTCGTGGCCAACTCCGCGCACACGCGCTCTCGTATTGCCACGGTGTATGGCCGCGACGCCACGGTGATCTATCCGCCGATCGAGCTCAGCGCCTGGCACACGAGCAGCGAGCGCGATGACTATTTCCTCGTCGTCTCACGCCTGCTCCCCTACAAACGCGTGGACCTGGCTGTGCGCGCGTGTACTGCCCTGGGCCTGCCGCTGCGTGTGGTAGGCGCTGGACCCGACCGCGAGCGCCTGCAAGCCATCGCTGGACCCACCGTCGTGTTCGAGGGACGTGTGGCGACCGAAGTGCTCCGCCAGCGCTATGCGCGGTGCCAGGCCTTCATTCTACCCGGCGCGGAGGATCTGGGACTCACCGCCCTCGAAGCGCAGGCCGCTGGCCGGCCCGTGATCGCATTGCGAGCAGGCGGCGCGCTCGAAACCGTCAGGGAGGGCACTACCGGCGCGTTCTTCGATGCGCCCGAACCTGAGGCGCTGGCAGAGATTTTACGAACGTTCGACTCCACCGCCTTCGACCCAGCGGTCATCCGCGCACATGCCGCGAGTTTCGATGTCGGCGTATTTAGCGAGCGCCTGCTGGCGCTGCTCGATGGCGTGCTCGCCGCGCGCACGACCAACGGCACGGAGCGCGGCTACGCCCGCCATGCCGGCCAAGCGGAAAGGATATGGTGATGCAGCACCGTATTGACCATCGGAGTCCTGGCCTCGCCATGCTCCGCACCGTACCGCGCCACCTGGCGCACCCCGCGCGGACCGTGCCCTGGCAGAGTCAGTGTGAGCAACACGTACCCTGGCGGAGCCACGCCAAACGCATGTTTGATTGCGTGGCCAGTGTTCTCGCTTTGCTCGTGTTGCTGCCGGTCTTCGTCGCGATCGCGCTGGCCATCTTCATCGATGATCGCGGTCCCGTGCTCTTCAAGACCCCCCGCGTCGGACGCGACGGGAACCTATTCGCTTTGCTGAAGTTCCGGACCATGGCGCGTGACGCCGAGCAACGACTCGCGCAATTGAGCCACCTCAATACGGGCGGGCCCTACATGATCCGGATTCCCAACGATCCACGGGTCACCCGCACCGGCCGCGTGCTGCGGCGTCTGGCCCTCGACGAGCTGCCTCAGTTGTGGAATGTCCTGCGCGGTGAAATGAGCCTGGTCGGACCACGACCACAGGCCCCCCAGGAGGTCGCGCTCTACACCGCCTACGAGCGTCAGCGGCTGCGCTCGGTGCCTGGCATCACGGGACTGTGGCAGGTCAGCGCGCGCCACGAGAACGATTTCGCGCGCTGGGTCGCGCTCGATCTGGAATACCAGCGCCACTGGTCATTCTGGCTCGATCTCGGCATCATATTGCGGACGCCAATGGCCGTCACGCGGGGCACCAGCTCCGAGCACGGCCCGCGGCAGCCGCGGCAACCGAGGGACCGTGCGCGGCCCTCGACCGATTCCGCCTGGAACGCCTGGCAGAAATGGGCGCCCATTCAACCTGCGAAGGAGATCGAGTGAAGATTCTAGTGACGGGTGGTGCGGGATTCATCGGCTCACATATTGTCGAGGCCTATCTGGCTCAGGGGCATGATGTGGCCGTGGTAGACAAACTGTGGCTGCATGGCGGCGGACGCCTGAGCAATCTGCCGCCGCAGGTGCGCTTCTATCCCACGGACATCACCGACCCCGCGCTCGGCGAGATCTTCGAGCGCGAGCACCCCGAGGTCGTCAATCACCAGGCGGCGCAACACAGCGTCAAGATTTCCACCGACGATCCCGCGTATGACGCGCGCGTGAACATACTCGGCTTGCTCAACGTGCTCGAAAACTGCCGGCGACACGAGGTGAAAAAGGTCATCTTCGCCTCCTCCGGCGCCACCTACGGCACGCCGAAAACGGTGCCGATGAACGAAGATACCCCCCAGTTGCCTGAGTCGCCGTATGGCATCACCAAGATGGCCGCGGAACACTATCTGCGCTACTACCGCGATGCGTACGGCACGCGCTTCACGGCGTTTCGCTATGGCAATGTCTACGGTCCACGCCAGGATCCCAACGGCGAAGCCGGCGTGATCGCCATCTTCGCGAACCGTCTGCTCACCGGCCAGCCGTGCCGCATTGATTGGGATGGCGAGCAGGCCAAGGACTACGTCTACGTCGGCGATGTCGCCCGCGCCAGCGTGCTGGCGCTCGATCGCGGCGATAGTGGCATCTTCTGTCTGGGAACCGGAGTGGGCAGTTCGGTCAACGAGCTGCACCGCCAGCTCGTCGCGTTGATTGGCCGCGATACGCCCATTATCCACGCCCCCAAGCGGCCGGGTGATGTCCATCTGGCCTTCTTCGACTGTAGCCGGGCCCGCGACGCCCTCGGCTGGGTGCCACAGGTGAGCCTGACCGAAGGCATGTCCGCGACGGTCGACTATTTCCGCCAGCAGCTGGCGGCACAGAGCGGTGCGCCCACCGCGCCAGCCACTGATGCCGCCAGCGAACCAGCCCATCTATAGGGGCTTCGATGCGCAAATGGTTCTTCGCGAGCAGTCGTGATGATGCGCCATCTGGGTCGCGGTCGCGTGGCGCTCCGCGGCGCCATCTGGCCCGCGCGATGCGGCGCTACGGGCACAGGTGGGGCGTCTGTCCCACTGGCGTCTGGGAACCCTGGCAAGGTTCTCCGGCGCCATTGCCCATTTACCGGCGTCAACACCGGGGTCTATAGTGCGGGAGTGGGGTACTCCTGACTGACAGTGACGACGTAATGAGGGCACCATGCAGGGAATCATTGAATCAGGGACGGCAGGCGATGAAGCCGTGCCCGCACCTGAACGGGCACAGGAACCGCGACAGCCTCATGCCGGCCATGGGGTACTGCGCAGCCGCGTGCTGGAGTCCCTGCTCGCCCTGTCGGCCACCGCGATTATGGGGCAGGTTGCCAACGTAGTCATGACCTTGCTCCTCGCGCGTCTGCTCGCGCCTGCGGAATTCGGCGCGATCGGTGTGGCGACCCTGGTCATCAGTGCCTTCACCCTGCTGCGCAACGCCTTCGTCTACCAGACCCTCATTCAACGGTCCGACCGGGTGCGCGAGGCCAGCGACCAGATGGTCATCATGGCCGGCGCCCTGGGTCTGGTGTCGTGCGTGCTGGGCCTGCTGGGCGCGGGTTGGGTGGCGAATTTCTTCCACGCGCCCGACAGCGCGGGAGTGTTGCGCCTGCTAGCCGTCGCGTTCCTGATTGGATCCATTGGCTCGGTGCCCGCCACCATCTTCGAGAAAGAGATGCACTTCCGCAGGAAGATGTGGATCGAGTCGGCCAAACCCGTCGTCATCGCCATCGTCGCCGTCGCGCTCGCCGCCCTGCGCTTCGGCCCGAGCAGCGTGGGATGGGGTGAGCTGGCGGGCTGGACGGTCTGGACACTGGGCATCTATCGGCTGGCCGAGTATATGCCCCGGCCACGCTGGGATCTCGCTCTGTTGCGCCAGTTGATGAATTACGGACGCTTCGTCTTCGGCGGCGCCTTCCTGGTCTTTCTCTTCACCAATCTCGATAACGCCTCGGTCGCTCGCTTGCTGGGGCCCAAAGCCCTGGGCTACTACTCGTTCGCCTTCATTCTCGCGTACTTCCCCGCCATGGCGATCACCGGCGGCGTCGTTTCCAGTCTGCTGCTCCCACTCTACGCCCGTATCCAGCAGCAGCGCGATGCCCAGGCAAAGGCGTTGCTCTCCGCGGTACGCTATGTGAGCTACTATGCCGCCCCGATCTGCGCCGCCACCATGCTGCTGGGCCCCATCTGCCTGCGTGCCGCCTACGGCGCCAAATGGGCTCCGGGCTTTGCGTCGCTGCAAATTCTGGCCTTGTATGGCTTTGCCCACTCCTTCTTCGTCGTCACCCGCAATCTCTGCAATGGCGTGGGTCGTGCCCGCTGGTTCTGGTACATCTCGGGCCTGCAGATCATCCTCGTCGTGCCCTTCGTCGTCGAGGTAACGCTGGGCTACGGCATCGCCGGCACGAGCCTGGTCTTCACCGTCGCCAAGGTGGTGGCCACGATTGCCGCCATGGCGTTCACCGTCCGGCTGACCGGCCTGAACTGGCGTACGCTCGTCCGGCCCATGCTGCTCCCCGTTGGGCTGGCCGCCATCGCTGGCCTTGCCGCCCTGGGCGCGGGGCAGCTCGTGCCGCTGCCCAATGGTGGGCACCACTGGTTCTGGGCGATCTACGAGGGCACGATCTTCGTCGTGGCCTATATCAGCCTGCTGGCGCTGACTGATGCTCCGTTGGTCGCGGAAGTCACCGACCTGGTCAACCGCGTCATTCCGCCGCACTGGCTTGAGCGCATCGCCGGCTTCGCACACAGCTTCCGGCAGCAGGTCACGCTGGCCGATCCACACTAAAGACGAACAACGCATGAGAGGATGAACTGGTATGACCGCGCCCAAATTGATGATCCTGGGCATGGATGGCGCCACCTTCACCATCATTGACCGGCTGGTAGCCCAGGGCAAACTTCCCCACCTGGCCGATCTGCTGGCGCGTGGGACGGCTGGGCCGCTCCTCTCGACTGTCCCGCCGCACACCGCTGCCGCCTGGCCCACCTTTCTCACCGGCCTCGAGCCGGGCCGACACGGCATCTTGAACTTCGATGAAGTCACAGTCGGCGGCTATGGTGCCGGTGCGCGGCTGGTCACCTCAGCGGCAATTGCTGGGCGCACCTTTCTGGATGTGGCGAGCAAGGCGGGCCTGCGTGTCGCGGCGGTGCGCGTGCCCATGACCTATCCCGCCTGGCCGGTGAATGGCGTGCTGATCAGTGGCTATCCCAGCCCGGAACAGGGCGACTTTACGTATCCGCGCACCCTCAGCGCATCGGTTCCTGGCATGCGCGATCCCAGCGATGCCCCCAGCCCGCAAGCGCGCGCCGACCTGCTGTTGGACGAGGTGCGCCAGACGACCGCTATTGGCCACGATCTGCTGGCCGGCGGCCCGTTGGATGTCTTCGCCGTCGTCTACCAACAATCGGATGTGGCGCACCACTGGTTCTGGCGCTACATGGATCCCGCCAGCCCCGCCTACGATCCCGCGGAGGCGCAGGGGCTAGGCACGGTGATCGAGCAGGTCTACCGCGCGATTGATGCTGGCATCGGCGACCTGCTCACCTTTGCCGGACCCGATACCACTGTGCTGGTGGTGTCCGATCACGGTGGCTGCCTGGCCGCATCGCGGCAGTTCCATCTGAATGTCTGGCTCCAATCTCTCGGACTGCTCGCCCGCAAACCGGTGAGCCTCAGCGCACGGGCCTATGCGTTGCGCACGCGGTTGATCCCACCCCGCGCCCGCGCCTGGCTCAAGCGCCAGTTGGGCGGTGCGCTCTCCGCGAAGGCTGGCGCGGCCACCGAGGCGTTCTACTTCAATCTGCAAGATCTCGATTGGAGCCACACCCAGGCGTACCGCTTCGCCATCACCGCCGAAGTCGAAGGCATCATGCTCAACGTGGCCGGACGCCAGCCCTGGGGCATCGTCCAGCCCGGCGACGAGGTTAACAAGCTGCGCGAGCGCATCATCCGCGATCTGCGCGCCTTGCTCACCCCCGAAGGCGAGCCACTGGTGCGCGCGCTCTACCGCCGGGAGGATCTCTTCGCCGACGAGCTGGACGCGCGCTGCCCCGATCTCGTCGTGATCTTCCATCCGGCCTTTCGCGGCGGGCGGGCGCTGACGGGTTCCATCTTCTCGGCGGTGCCGCTGAAGGACCTCGAGCACAATCAGGGCGGCTGGCACGAACCGGAGGGCATTCTGATCGCCGCAGGCCAACAGATCGCGGCGAGGCGTATCGAACATGCCCGGCTGCTGGATATGGCGCCGACCATTCTGGCCACGCTCGGCGTGCCCGTGCCGGCGGCCATGAGTGGGTCGGTGCTCGTCGAGTTGGCGGGATCTGAGGGCGAGCGTTTGGCGGCCACCAGCCCCAGCGAAGCCGCCCACGCTTTCACGCCCACTGCTGGCGATGCCGAGGACGACGGCGCGATGGCCAGCGTTGGTGCGGCCAACAGCTCCTCACGCCTGTCAGCTGAGGAGGAGGAGAGCGTGCGCGAACGACTGCGCAACCTGGGCTACCTGTGACACTGACCTGATGATGAGCGGTCTGGGAACCAGCGCGCATCGCGCGCGCCAGCCGGAATGGACATGAGGATCTGAGAGGAGACACGCATGGCACCGCGCGTGATGATTATCGGCCTGGACGGCGCCACATTCCAATTCATCCAGCCTATGGCGCTGGCGGGACGACTGCCGCATCTGGCGGACCTGATGGCGCGAGGTGCCTGCGGCGAGCTGCACTCGACCTTCCCACCCCACACCGCCGCTTCTTGGTCCACCTGCATTACCGGCCAAACGCCGGGCAACCACGGCACGCTCTATTTCCATCAGCTCGACCCCAGCCGCTACAGTGGTCGCAATGGGATCGTGACATCAAATGCCGTGCGGGGTAGGACGATCTTCGATGTCGCTGGCTCCCATGGCCTGCGGGTCGTGGCCATGCATGTGCCGATGACCTTCCCCGCCTGGCCGGTCAATGGCGTGATGATCTCGGGCTATCCGACGCCAGCGGGGACGGCGGCCTGCGCCTATCCCCGGGAGCGCGCTGAGAGCGTGGGCAAGCTGCACGCCATCACGCGCACCGAGTCGCCCGAGCAGCGGCTGCGCTTCTCGTTGGAGCGCATCAACGTGCTCACCGACCTGGGCGAGCGTGCGCTGACCGAGGACGCGCCTGACCTGTTCATGACGGTCTTCCAGGACTCCGATGCGGCGCACCACTATTTCTGGCGCTACCACGACCAGCGTTCGCCCGCCTACACCGCCGAAGACGCCCAGCGCTATGGTGACTACATCCCACGTATCTATGAGGCGCTCGATGCCGCGGTGGGACGCCTGGTGGCGCACGCCGGTCCCGAGACGCGGGTCTTCGTGGTCTCCGACCACGGCGGGTCCATGGCGGCCCCCGAGGCATTCCAGATCAATGCCTGGCTTGCCAGCAAGGGATTGCTAATCGCGCGTGACAGCGCGCCCTCGTTGCTGCAGCGCGCCTACAGCATGCGCAAGTGGCTGTTGCCCTCGGCGCTGCGTGGCCGCCTCGCGCGCGTGGTGGCGAAGGCCAATCTGGAGGGCTTTGACGAGCTGCGCAGTGGCTTGAATCAGGTTGACTGGGCACATACGCAGGCCTACCGCTTTATGGTGACGGCGCAGGTCGAAGGGATCGCGCTCAATCTGGCGGGCCGCCAGCCGCAAGGCATCGTTCGGCCCGGCTATGAGTACGAACAACTGCGCGATTCCCTCATCGCGGACATGCGGGCGCTACGCACGCCGGACACCAATGAGCCGCTGGTGGACGAAATCTATCGGCGCGAAGATATCTTCGGTGGCAAGCACGTCGATCACGCGCCGGACATCGTCTTCAAGCTGCATCCGCTCTATCGCGTGGGCGGGCAGGCGAAAGGCCCCATCTTCACGCACGTGAAGGCGGCCGACCTCAGTGGTCCGCGCAGTGGCTGGCACGACGATTACGGCATTTTGATCGCCGCTGGCCCGGGAATCCCCGTGGGCGCCCCGGTCACCGGCGCGCATATGCTTAACATCGCTCCCACCATTCTGCGCGCCCTGGGGCTGCGCGCGCCCGACTGGATGGATGGTGCCGTGCAATCCAACGTCTTCACCGGCGACCTCACGCCCGTGGGCGACGAGCCCGACGACAGCTGGTCAGCCCTCCGCGAGCCGGTGGCCCCGCGCGACAGCGAAACGCCTGTGGCTGAAGATGATGGGGCCGATGAGGGCGTGTACGCGCTCAGTGGCGCCGAAGAAGAGAGCATCAAGGAGCGCCTGGCGAATCTCGGCTATCTGTAATCCGCCGTCCGCGCGATAATCCCCCTTCTGCATTGTGGCGCACGGGTGTGCGCTCTTGGCCTCGTTATCCGTGGGCGCTCCCGATGCTACCCCCCCCGCACCCCATCCATCGCCTCCATAGCGACGCCTGCCCCAACGGCGGCGATGTCCGGCGGCGAGGAATGTGGGGCTCGCCCGCTGAAACTCGGCGGCTAATTCTGGCGCCGGCGAGGGGAGCGGCAGGCGAACGCAGGTTGGCGGCGCTGATCAGCGGTGGCGACTGTGGGTGTAGCACCGCTG
>DASYGC010000526.1:0-2058 GCA_036000225.1 Ktedonobacterales bacterium
CGAGTTATACACAATCGGGGGGACTTGTCCACACAAATGGCGGCTTTATCCACGCTGCGACGCGCGCGCAAGCGGTGTCGAGCGCGAGTGGGAAGCATGCTGTCTTACGCGGCGGAACGCCGGCTCAGACCGCCTCGCTGCGAGGCTCGCGAGTTTTCCACAGTCACTGTGGAAAAGTAGCGCGGTTGTGCACAAGAGATGATCGTTTCAGATCCTATGAGCCACCGAGCGCGCCCGCGCGCTCTAGCCCAGCACGTACCATGGGAACCCCGAAAGCCCGCCGATGAAGTGTGGTGGGCACGGCGTATAGGGCCGCTTCCAGAGTTGCGAACCGTCGTGGCTGCTGATGGCCACCAGGGCACTGGGACAGCTGCCGTGTGGATCGCGGGCCAGGGCGTAGGCCGCGCCAGGGCCGGCGATGATGGACTCGAACAGTCCGTCGGTCGCGTGCGACCAGAGCTGGCTGCCATCGGCACTACGAAGCGCGAGCAGCACAAAGTGCTCGCCGCTCTGCTGATCGCTGTAGAAGTACTGGTAGTAGAGGATGCCGTCGCCATAGGCGCTGTAGGTGGCATCGTAGACCGGTATCAGGCCCAGCGTGTGCTGCCACAGCAGTGTGCCATCCGCCAGACTCAGGGCAGAAAACTGTGGGCAGCCTATTTGGCTGAGCAGGTTGTCGGTCGGTGCGGGAGTCGCGCCGGGACACAGCACATAGTTGCGATAGTAGATCGTCGTGTCGCTCGCCGCGATCGCCTCAAGAAAACGGTCCATCCCCGCGCCCAGGTTCCGTGTCCAGAGCGTCGTGCCGTCGTGCGGCCGCAGCGCCGTCACGGTCCCAGTTCCGCTATCGGAGAAGACCAACGCGCCGGCGGTCACCAGATCCAGCGAGGCGCTGCCGGCGTTATCCGCCCAGACCCAGGTGCCCGTGGCCACATCCAGTCTCCCGAATCGCTCGCCCGTTGTGCCTTGATAGGCGGTGGTAAGCACATCGCCGGTGACGTGGATGGAGGTGCTGGCGCCCGCGTAGGCACTGGCGTCTGGCAGCGGCAGGCGCCACGCCAGGCTGCCATCGGTCGCGTTCCAGGCGGCGGCGAACGCCGCGTCGCGCGCGGCGTCGGCCAGAGCGACGACGCGCCCACTGGCGAACGCGACCCGCGAGACGAACGGGACGCGCGTATCGACCGTGGGCTCCCGCACCACGGCGATGGGCGTGCTGCGCCAGGCGACACTGCCGTCGGTCGTGTGGAATGCCAGCAGTTGCAGTGTGCCCAGGAGGTGAGTGCCCACCAGGTCGGTGGCGACGACGAGCAGGCCATTTTGCGTCAGCACATCCGGGCCAACCTCGATGGCCGCAGGCAACGCCGTCTGCCAGAGCCGCGCGCCATCTGAGAGGCGCACCGCCCGCGCGTAGGCGGTCTGGTGAACGGTATCGCCGGCGATGGCCGTGACATAGGCCACCCCACCGGCGATCAGGGGCGGTGCGATGCCGAGATCCGCCGACCAACGCGCGCTGCCATCGCTCGCGCGCAGGGCGCCGCCCTGGATGTAGACATTACCGCTGGGTGGCGGCTGATTGACGACCCCAGGGCTGCCGCAGGCGGCGCAAAGGAGGGCCAGCGCCAGCAACCCTACGCCGGCCAGTCCGCGCCACTGGTTCTGCCCAGCAGCGCGCCGTACTCGACTCATCCACATCGCGCGCCTCCGATCCCGCCGACCCTGGTACGGCCAGGCAGTGCCGCATGTGAACTCAGACGTCAGTGACGACCGCCAGGTTCCCCACTCGGCGCCTATGCGCTGACACCAGCACCGCTGGGGAACGGCCACGCACTGGAGTGATCGTCAGGCGGCGGTACCGCGCAGCTGGACGGAGAGCAGTCCGGGGATGCCTCGCATCAGCCCACCGGCAGCCGGCACCAGCGGCCTCCAGGGATCACTCCACGGTTTCACGCTCAGAAGCCGTCGGGCGAGCGCGCCGGCGGCTCAGTGGAGCGGTCCAATTCCACTGACAGGTCGAATGGCGCCGTCACCCGGCCCAGCACCACGCGCACCACCGTTTCG
>DASYGC010000527.1:0-2620 GCA_036000225.1 Ktedonobacterales bacterium
GCGGATCAATGGTGCGTCGATGGTAGCGGGCGGCGCGGCCCTCGCCCTTGGCCTCAAGCCGCGACTTGCCGCGTTGGGACTGGCGACCGCGCTGATCCCGACCACCTACTCCGGGCATCAGTTCTGGAACCAGAACGAGCCAGCGGCGCGCCGCGGTCAGCTGGTGCATTTCAACAAGAACGTCAGTCTGATCGGCGCGCTTCTGACCTACGCATTAACCCGCGATTGAGGCGTGGGCGTTGGCGGCGGCGGTACCGGTTCGCTGGGTTTCGCCGCCGGGTCGTCGTGGCCGGTTATGCCAACTGCCCCAACTAGAATCGCCATCGCCAGGCACGCCAACTCGAGGGCCAGATCCCAGTGGAGCAGATTTGCCGTGCCGAGCGCCCACACTGCACCGATGAGCATCCCGGCGTACATAGCGGCCCACACGATGGCGTTGAACCGCCCCATGTAGCCCAACGGCGCACGGCGTTGAATCTCGGTAATCGCCCAGACATCGAATGCGGCACTGGCAACGGTGCTGACAGCGAGCAGGATCAGGCCTGGGACGCGCCCTGCGATGGCAGCGAAGCTGGCCAGAGAGACGCTCTGGATCACGGCGGCGCAAAAGATTGCGAGACGAAAATGAATGCGTGGTGGCCGCCATTTGAACGCTAACAATCCACCCAGCGTTCCACCCAAGCCGACGGCCGAGTAGAGAATGCCCACTGCGGCGTCGCCGCCGAACCTCTCCCGCGCTGCGACCACCAGGAGCGCCTGCGCAACGGTCGGCGTCAGACCCATCGCCGCGCTTGCTGCTGCGACCAGCCGGATGGAAGGGTCGCGCATAGCCATCGCAAACGTGGATGGCTTCGGAATGCGTGCTGCAGGGGGTGGCGGCGGTACAGACGCGGCTCGCCCGGACGGAAGCGTGGCCACGAGCATCGCACCGACCGCGAAGGTCCCAGCATCGATGAGGAAAAGCACGTCTGGGCCGGTGTGTACCAGCAGTGCGGCTCCGATGGCGGGCGCAACGAAAATGCTCGTGCTGAACAACGTGCCATACACAGCATTGGCCTGCGTCAGCTGACGCCGAGGAACGAGCGCTGGTAGAAGCGCTCCCTGGCTGGGGCGGGCCAGTGAGCCCACGAACTGTGCTATTGCCACCGCGGCGTACAGCGCCCACACCGCATGGGCACGGTCGGCGAACACCAGCGAGGCGGTGAAGGCACCTTGGACGAGCGCAGCCATGATCATCACCCGGCGCGGAGAGAAGCGATCGGCCAGGCTGCCGCCGATCCACGGACCAATCACGCGAGGCGCGACACGCGCGAGTACGTATCCTGCGGGCCCCGCAGGTGTACCCGTCAACTCATACAGCAGGACAACGAGAGCGACGGTGGTCAGCCAATCTCCGTACAGAGACAGGAAGACAGATGCAAAGAAGCGGACGACGGGCCTACGGCCCATCGCCTCGGCCGAGACCGCCAGGTCACTTCTGACCGGCGATCCCGCGACCCCCTCGGGCGGCGCGGCCGGATCGAGATCGATCACCACATGGCAACCATCTCAGACCCGCGGCCCTTTTTGTGACGTCGGCCGTGACCGGCTCGCGACGTCAACCTCCAAGGTTTCGTTACATCAACGAACTATCTTGGTGGGAGCGACTCCCTGCCAGGAGTCAGCCCCAACCGTAGGTAGCGCACTGGGTGTCCCAGGTGCCCATAGTTTGCCCTCCGTCGACCGAGCCCACGCTCAGCACTGCGGCGTACTCTGCGCCGCCGTGATCCACTGGTGGGCGCGCTTGAGACGATCGGCGTGGTTGGCGCGGGTAAATTCACGAGAATTTCGCATTCTTTACCGTTCTTGACCGGCTGACCGCGCCTGCGACGGCACGTTCCGGTGGCGATTGTGTCGCGATGGCGGTACCAACCGACCGGCTTGCCGATCATGTCGCCGTGATGGACAGCCAATGGCTGGCGCGGCTTCGCGGGAGGGTTGGCGAACTTCTCCCCCCAGAGACACCCGCCCCCGCCGTAACCCTAAATCTGCCGCTGAGTGCGTTCATCGGTGCGCTGGTGCTCCTCAGTGTTGTGTCCGCGTTCATTTCCATCCGGCCGGTCGCCGATATGGGGACCCTGATCCTTGGCGGCGGTGTTCTGTTCGCAGGCTCGTACTGCAGTGTCCGCCAGGCAGGGGGCGTCGATATTCTGTGGACGGCCGGCTTATTTGTGCACCTTGCATTGGCATTTACATTTGGCCCACTTGGTGCGCTCGTGGCTGCAGGAGCTCATGCCGCCGCCTTGGCCGCGCGAGTGCATCCAGGGTGGGTGAGAACGGTCTTCAACCTGAGCGACTTCTTCCTCGCCGACCTCGCAGCATGGTTTGTGTTTTCGCACATCTCCGGCGTCAATCAAGGCGTGCTGGTCAATGCTCTGGCGGCGACGCTGGCGGGGGCGGTTCAAAACATCGTCAACCTCGGCCTTCTCTCGGTGGTCATCCAGATTGCGTCCGGTGGCAAGGTGTCAGCACGCAAAGCATTTATCAAGGGCGTCCCTGCGCACATCCTCTACAACATCGGCTACGGCTGGGCCGCGTACGGAGCGGTGCTGCTCCATCAGATCGCCGGCACGGTTGGCTT
>DASYGC010000528.1:0-5941 GCA_036000225.1 Ktedonobacterales bacterium
ACCATGAAGCCGGTAATGTTCTGAAGAAACACGAGCGGCGTCTTACGATGGCAGCACAACTCGATGAAATGGGTGGCTTTGAGGGCGCTTTCGGAAAACAGGATCCCATTGTTGGCGATGATGCCCGCGGGCTGGCCCATAATATGTGCGAAGCCGCATACCAGTGTCGTGCCATACAGCGCTTTGAACTCATGGAACCGGCTGCCATCCACGATACGAGCGATCACCTCGCGGACATCGTAGGCCTTGCGATTGTCACGGGGTACGGCGCCATAGATATCGGCCACATCGTAGCGCGGTGGGTCGGGTTCACGTATGTCCCATGGATAGTACTTGCGGCGGTTGAGGTGGCTCACGATCGACCTGACGATCGCCAGCGCGTGCTCGTCATTGAGCGCATAATGATCGGTGACGCCTGACGTGCGACTATGGACATCCGCTCCGCCAAGTTCTTCGGCGCTGACCTCTTCTCCGGTGGCGGCTTTCACCAGTGGAGGGCCGGCCAGGAAGATCGTGCCATTGCCGCGCACGATCACGGTTTCATCGCTCATGGCGGGAATATAGGCCCCGCCCGCGGTGCACGAACCAAGCACGGCGGCTATTTGAGGAATATTCTTCGCCGACATCTGGGCCTGGTTATAGAAAATACGACCAAAGTGATCGCGATCTGGGAAAACCTCAGCCTGCAACGGAAGGAATGCCCCCCCAGAATCCACCAGGTAGATGCAGGGTAAATGGTTCTGCTCAGCGATTTCCTGGGCACGGAGGTGCTTTTTCACGGTCATTGGGTAATAGGTGCCACCTTTTACTGTGGCATCATTGGCCACCACAACACATTCCTGGCCTTCGACGACACCGATGCCGGTGATCATGCCAGCCGAAGGCGCGTCGTTGTCGTACATCCCCCACGCGGCGAGCGGGCTCAATTCGAGAAATGGAGTGTCGGGATCGCACAGCCGCTCGATGCGCTCGCGTGCCAGCAACTTGTTGCGCGCGCGGTGCTTCGCGATCGCGGCCTCGCCCCCGCCCGTGCGAATCTGGTCTAACCGCGTGCGCAACTCATCGAGCAGGCTGGCAAAATAGTTCTGATTTTCGCGGTATGTCGTGCTTGATGGGTCGAGATGGCTCTCGATGACAGCCACGTGGGCGCTCCTTCCTGGTTGCTGAAGACGGTCGCTCGTTGCGCGGCAAGCGCGGGTACCGCACGCGCTGAGGATCTTGACCTGGATACGCTCGTTGAACATAACACTGACCTGTGCTGTCAGTCAAACGGCGCCAGGCTGGACTGGCGCCGCACGGTGTCGTCCGGCTGCCGATTCCGGTGGGCAGTGCCACGCGCGGAATAGGTTACATGAGATCGCTCCCAGTCCTCATCCTTCCTCAGCCTGGATGCTTGCCAGGAGCCGGCTCACGTGCTACACTTAGAACGTAGGTTCTATCCTTCTCTGCCTTCCAATACTGCATTGGAACTGAGCAAACGCAGGTACCCAATGTTCCAGATGACCCAGTCCGTCCATGTCGTCGCGCCGCCAAACACACCCCTTGGTGAAGGTCCGCGGCGCCTGGTCACCAACGCAGAGGTGGCCGAGGTTCTGTTTAATATCGCCACTCTGTTGGAGATGCAACGGGATAATCCATACCGTGTGGCGGCATACCGCAATGCGGCTCGTGGCACCCTTGCGCAAAATGAGGCAATCGCCGATATCATCGCACGTGGCGACCAATTGCGGTGGCCTGGTCTGGGTGAGCGTCTGCGACGCAAAATCGCCGAACTCGTCAGGACAGGCCACATGATGTTCTATGACGAACTGTGCGAGTCGTCTCTGCCTCAGGATGCGCGTGAGTTAATGACGGTGCCGCATATTGGGCCCAAGACGGCACTGCGTCTGGTCGACCTCCTGGATATCCACAGCGTGGCGCAACTTCTGGAGGCATCCCAGGCACACCGGTTGCGGCAGTATTATCGATTCGGCGCGCGCAGCGAGCAACGGCTCGCCGACAGTGCGCGTGCGGTGCTAGCCGGGCGTGACGCGGCCGCATAGCGAGCGTTCTGGCGCGTCCATAAAGTTGAGGAGGTCCCGACGTTGCGGCGAGGTGTTACCGATGCAATCGGTGAAAGTTCGAGCTCCGAACTCGATGCGAGCGAGCACGAGGATGAGCAGGGCGATGTGTTCGCGGCGCTTGATGACATCGAGTCCGATGAGGAGCCGGCTGGTCTCCTAGGCTCTGGCGCAACGCTCTTGCCACCGTACAGTCGGTTGCGGGAATATGCCTTGGCAAGTGCGCCGAAGTTGGCGCTTACGCCAAGGCCCTATCAGCGCGATGCCGTAGACGCGTGGCTACGATCCGGTGGGCGAGGGATGGTTGTCCTCCCGACGGGTGCGGGGAAGACCGTGGTGGCGCTCGACATCATTGCGCGGCTGGGCGTGCGAACGCTGATTGTCGTGCCAACCATCGAGTTGCTGCGCCAATGGCGCGCGGAGGTCGCCGCGCGGTTGAACATTCCCATCGACGAGGTAGGCATCGTCGGTGGTGGTGAGCGCATCCCAGGGTCGATCACGGTGATCACCTATGATTCCGCGGCACTGCCCAGGCGCGGGCTTGCGGAATTCGGGTTGCTTGTCTGCGATGAGGTCCATCACCTACCCGCGCAGAAATATCAGACAATCGCCCGGAAATGCCACGCGCCTTGGCGCCTGGGGCTGAGCGCGACGCTGGATCGGACCGATTGGAAACACCCAGTGCTGGAAGAGTTGATGGGCGCCATTGTCTATGAGCGACATGCTGATGAGCTCGCCGCGCAGCAACATATTGCCGCATACCGCGAGCGGCGGATCTATGTCGATCTGGCACCTGAGGAGGAGGTGCGTTACGAAACCCTCATGGCCGAGTGGCGTTGGTATCTGGCCACTCGCCGTTCGCAACTGGGCGATGGACCGGGGCTATTCGCCGCCCTGGTGCGACGCAGCGGGTTTGACAAGGCAGCGCGCAGCGCCCTACGCGCGCATCACGAGGCACGCCTGGTGGCGCTCAATGCGGGAGCAAAGATTGGGGAGATCGACAAACTCCTGCGGCAACACGCGCGAGACAAGGTGCTGGTCTTTTCGGAATACACGGACATGGTTGACCGCATCAGCCGGGCGCTCATTCTCCCCGCGATCACATATCGAACGCCGACCGCGGAACGCCGAGCGATCCTTCAGGGCTTCCGCGCTGGAGAACTGACCAAACTGGTTACCGGCCGCGTGCTCAACGAGGGAGTGGATGTTCCCGATGCGAATGTGGCAATTGTGGCCAGTGGCAGCGCGTCGATGCGCGAGTATGTGCAACGTTTGGGACGCGTGTTGCGCCCCAAGCCAGAAGAGGCGCAACTCTACGAACTCATCACACGTCGCACCACCGAGCGCAACGCCGCCCGACGGCGTCGACCGCGGAGCCGTTCAGGACGGTAAGCGCAGGGGCGAATCAGGGGACATGGACCGGGGGAAATAGGCACACATGCTGAGACTCACTGACTTGCGAAAGACGACCCGCCGTGTTGGAAGCGGCGATGCTCGGGCGGTCTATCCGCAGTTTCTGCGCGACCAAACATTCGCGCCGCGTATCGAGCTCGCGGTGCGGTACCTGGAGTCCATGGTCGCCAGGCCGCGACACGAGATGGATCCTGAAATGGTGGTCCAGCTCTTCGGCGACCACAAGTTGGCACGTTGCCTCGTCGAGTGTCTGGCTCCGTGGTATCGCTATCGTACGCGGACGCTTTCTGAAGAGCTCAGCGATGGGCAGCTCGCCGTTCTTGCGAGGTGCGGCATCACGAACCCAAGCGAAATGCGTCTCTGGCTGTTTCGTCGTGCGAATGCCGTGGGGCGTGGATTCGTGAGCGTAGCAGAGCGTTCGATGTTCATTGACGAGGCGGCTATCGTCCTCAGTCTGTGTTCGGAACAGATTGACCGATTGGCAACGTTGGATGCGGCGGCCAACGCGGTGCTCGTGCGCGTCGGTGCGGTGCCGATGGCCGATGAGGTGATGGCGCGTTTCAACTTTGAGACGGTGGCCGCGCTTTTGGCTAATGCCAAGCTGGTGCGCATCGCACTGGCCTATCCCATGCGCGATGCGCCGGACGTGCGTGAATTGTGCAAACTGGCGGGCGTAAGGGCTGATCTGGATGGTAGCGCACTCGTGCTGCACGGGCGGCAGGACGCGCTCAATAGCTGGACGCGACACGGCAAGAAACTCGCCATGCTGCTCGCCTTGTTGCTGGCATTCGGTCTTCCGGCGCGAGCGGGTGAGGCGACAGTGGCAGCGCCCGGGGATGTTGAGTGGCAGTTCCGCTTCGAGCACGAGACACTTCGCTACTTCGGTGCGACTGAACTACCCACGGTCCGTTCTGGCACTTCCCAGATCGCTGAAGCACTGGCCGCGTGGCGAGTGGTTGACACGATAGCGACGGAGTTTCCCGGGTTTCGACGGACTCATGGCGCCGATGGTTGGACCATGCGATTTGCGCCAGATGCTCTGGTCGCTGAAGACGGCATCATCCCCTCTTTACTCTTCTTCATTCGTGGAAACTGGCGGGTACCCGTGGCGCTGGCTCCAGGAACGAAGGCTGGGCAGCAATGCGTCGCCCAGCTTGCTGATCGGCGGCCGCTAGTCCAGTTGGTGAGTACCGCACCTGACCTCACCTCTCGAGTGCCATCGAACGCCACGTCAACAGCGTCTACTGCTCTCGCACGGTGGCTGCCACAGGGCGAGGACTATTTAGCTAGCTTACCTGCGCTGTTGGGGCGGGCCATCGACTACACCGAGCGCCAGACAGCCGTGGCACAATCGCAACGCGTGTTTGCCGCCGCGCTGCGAGTTGGTGCTCTGGCGGAGTCGCGGATCGCGGAGTGGTTGAGCTGCGGCGAGTCAGATGTTGCCACCTACCTGCTTGATCCCATCTTGCGTGCTCATCGTGAACAAGTTGGACTGAAGTACATTGAAGGATTTGGCCTGTGTAGCGCGGCGATGTTGGACCGCGCGCAGGTGGTGGCGGCCGACGTCGCGCAGTCACATGGGGATGAGCCAGTAGGACACGCCTGGACGGTACGTGTCCTGGGACGCAAGCTACGCGAGGTGACGGGGCTCAGCGAGGGCATCGAATGCCTCATCGCTTACCTTGGTGCGGCGTGAATTGGGCCACTGTGGGGCCGGTTGACGGTCGCGATGGGGCTGGGAGTGATGGTGGCACTGCGCGTTAGCGGGATCAACCGGCATGGCGGCGACGCCGAGTTCCAACCAACCGACCAGCGAAGACTCAATCAGGTCCCTCGAGCGGAGCGATCGGCGGAGCGATCGGCGGAGCGATCGGTTGTACCCCGCAAGTAAGATGAGCGCCTCTGCTCCTCACGATGGGAAGAGCGCGACCGAGGCGAAACAGCGGGAACGAGGCGTGGACTGGTAGATCACACGTTAAGTAGTCGATTGCGCTTCTGCCCGATGAGCAGGTAGAAGGTCCGACCGATCCATTGCGTGAGCCAGCAGGCTGCGATCCACAGGATCTTCTCCGCAAGGCTGAGGTCATCGGTAACGATGAAGACCGTACAGGCGATATCGCCAAGCACAGGTATTAGGATTATGACGCCCGCCAATGCGGCGCTCACGCACCCCGTGCGGCTGGCGGTCCTCGGTGCTTGTTCCACGTAAGTATCCTTCGCTTCCTGATGACACGCGCACCACGCGATGTCCATTTAGGTAGTTGGTCGGACCACGCGCTCCATGGCGAGTTGGCCGGCTCACTCAGCATACGAGTAAGTGCTATCGTAGGTTACCGGTACGCTGTGCGCAGCGGGAACCATGGCGGCTACCGGGACGATTCACCGGAAATGCGTGGTCCAGCAGACCTGGACAGGTGTCGTAACGCATGCACGACGGACCTGTCGGTTTACTGCGCGCTGAACCTCTG
>DASYGC010000529.1:0-6858 GCA_036000225.1 Ktedonobacterales bacterium
CAAGGCGCCGAGCGCGAACAGCTGTGGCAGATGATCGTCGCGCGCTATCCCTTCTTCACCGAGCATCAGGCCAAGATCACCCGCCAGATTCCCTTGATCGCGCTGCACCGCCAGGCGGGATCCTGACGCGTGGACGCACCGCATGTGCGCTTCCACATCCGCGCCGCCCGCGCGGAGGAGGCCGCAGTCCTCACGGCGTTGATCTTGCGTTCGAAGGCCCACTGGGACTATGCGCCGGCCCTGCTCGAAGCCTGGCGCGCCGACCTCACGCTCACCGCCGCGATGATCGCCAGCGCACCGACCTACTGCGCCGAAGAGGCGGCAACGGGCACCGTCGCCGGTGTCTCCCACTTCTATCCGCTGAATGACGCGGAAGTCTACCTCGACCATCTCTTCGTCGAACCCGCCGCCATTGGCCAGGGCGTGGGCGCCCTGCTCTGGCGCCATGCCATCGCCTGGGCCACCGACCAGGGCGCGCGGGCGGTGGTGCTCGGCGCCGACCCCCACGCGCGCCCATTCTACGAACATATGGGCGCCACCGTCGTCGACTGGATCGACTCCTCCGTTGTGCCCGGCCGGCGCAACCCGCGCATGCGCTACGATCTACCGCCCGGCTGACATACTCGCTGCGGCGCGCTCCCGCAGCCGCCCCAGCGCCGCCAGCGTCGCCACGATCGTCAGCGTATCGCCCGGCGCCAGCGTCACCTCTGCTGGCGGCAGCAGCACCGCCGCCTCACCCGCGCGTCGCAGCCACAGCCCAATCGCGCCGTGCGTGGCGCGCAGATCCCCCAGGCGCAGCCCGCTCAGCCCATCGCCGTGCCGCACCGCGAGATCATCAGCCGCGAAGAGCTGGCCGCGCACCGCGAACGCGTGACGCACGCCGCCCAGCACTGCCGCCGCGGCCAGCGTGCCGCTGGCCAGGTTGGAGGTGCTGTAGGTCGTGTGGATCTCGAACACCGAGTTCAGTTCCTCGGCCAGCGCGTCGCTGAACACCCGCACCACCACATGCACCCCCGGCTGTGCCCGCCGCGCGGCCAGCGCCACCTGCAAGTTGACCAGATCGTCGGAGGTTACCGCCGCCACCGCATAGGCGCGGTCGAGTCCCGCGCGCCGCAGCACCTCCACATCGCGCGCGTCACCCACCACCGTTTCGATGCCCTCCAGCGGTGTCAGATGATGCGCCAGCGATTCGCTGTCGTCCTCGCGATGCACCACCACGATCTGTGGCCGGGGATCGAGCGCATGCAACCGCTGCGCCACACGGTAGCCCACCTTGCCCAGCCCGCAGACGATCACGCGGTCGAGCTCCACCGTCGGATGCTGCGGCGGCAGCGCCACACCCTCGCCTGCTGCCCGCAGGCGCACCGCTTCGAGTGCCTCCAGCGTGCCGATCAGGGTGAGCATCCCGCCCGCCGGGGCATCGAGCACCCGTACGTGAAAGCGCTCCTCCATTTGCGCCATCGTCGCCGCGAGCGCGCCAAGCGTATCGGACGCCACCGCGCTCACGCCCAGCAGGTCGTTGCCGACGGGCAGCGCGTACGCCACATTGCGGCTGACCGCGGCGGCGGCAAAGGTGGGCGCGGCCAGCGCGGAGGAGCTGTAGGTTGATTCCGGCCCAAAGATGCGCTCCAGATTGCGGTCCAGCTCCTCGTTGAACGCGCGCAGAATCACGCGCACTTCGGGCCGCGCCGTGCGCGCCGCCAGCGCGATCTCAATGTTCAGCAGATCACCGTTGATCCCCGCGACCAGCGCCCGCGCGTGTTTGAGTCCCGCCTGGCGCAACACCGTCGCCTCGCGCGCATCGCCCGCGATCACCGGCACACGCAGCGCCAGCGCCCGCGCGACGAAGCGCGTCTTCCAGTCGCGCTCGATCACCACCACCTCATAGCCCGCTTCGAGCAGCCGCGTGAGCACGCGCAAACCCACGCGCCCCAGCCCGCACAGGATCAGGTGGTCGCGATACGTGGAGGCCAGCGCCACCTGCCAGGACTCACCACGGCTACCCTTATCCAGCAAGCGGCGCCCGAAGCTGAGCACGCTCTGCACGATCAACGCCAGGCCCAGCAGCGGCAGCAGGAAAAAGACCACCTCACCCGGCCAATCGGTGGGCAGTGGCCGGCTGTTCTGGAAGATCAGCAGTTGCAGCGCCTCGTAGAGCGCCTGTAGAAAGCGCAGGCCGAAATGCTGGCGCAGATACAGCGTGCCCGCCAGCACCACCACCACGAATCCGCCCAGCGCCACCCGCGATTCGCGCAGCAGCAGCCCCAGATCATAGAGATTGGCGCGCAACAGGCGCCAGGGCCCATAGCGGCGGCGTTCCAGCGCACCCGCGGTCCGTCGCCCCGCGGCAGCCGCCACCTTCGCTGCGCTCGGCGCGCGTGCCATCAATCCGCTTCTTCCTCGCAACGCAGGCGGCCACGCGTCGCCCGCTGTGCGCAGGATACCGCACCGCATATTCCCCCGACAACTCAGCTATGGTGTGGTTCCGGGCACATGATACGCGAAGAACCCCTCAGATACCGCGTTGCGGCACACCTCTTTGACAATCTCCGTACCTCTTCAGCCGCGATCTCCGTACTGCCCACGATGGCACCAGAAGCCGGACCGGCTACACTGAGCGTGTCAGTCAGGGCGCCCGCGCCCATGACCTCGCGACCTGGCGCCGGCTCAGGTCGCTGACCCGTGGGATGGTTGTCAGATACAGATAGGAAACAATCAGCATGCGCGCAGTTACGCCGACCGACACACAGACCGAAGCCACGCTTGCGGTCATCAACCAGTTTAACGCGGCCTTCAATCGCCACGACGTTCCGGCGGTGATGGCCCTGATGACCGAGGACTGCATCTTTGACAACACTACCCCGCCACCCGATGGGGAACGGTTGGAAGGACAAGCGGCGGTTCGCCGCTATTGGGAAGCGTTCTTTCGTTCCTCGCCGGATGCCGTGTTCCAATCTGAGGAGTTGTTCGCGCATGCCGACCGCTGCGTCATTCGCTGGCGCTTCGAGTGGACCAATGCCGACGGCAGTCGCGGACACGTCCGCGGTGTGGACGTGTTGCGCGTGCGCGACGGCAAAGTGGCGGAGAAACTCGCCTACGTCAAGGGATAGCAGTGGTTAAGCATGGATGATACGGCAATCGGGTGATCGGTCCCGCCCTGCGTCGTGGCGCACGGGTGTGCGCTCTGGGCACTGATGCGCGGACCCTCCTCGACCATCGCACGAAACAGGAGGCGGAAGGTGAGTAACGACCAGTCCGAAACAGCGAGCCAGCACCAGGTCCGTATTATCAAGCCCCAGCAATTTGATGCCAACACCCCCCAAACGCCAGGCATGCGGCGGGTCGCGGCGGTTTCCGCGCAGCTCGGCGGCTCGCGCGGCCTCTGGGCAGGCATCACCGTCGTCGCGCCCAATGTCGCCAGCAGCATCCACCATCACGGCGCGAACGAGACCGTCATCTACGTCGTCTCCGGCCATGCGCGGATCCGTTGGGGTGACGGCATGCAATTCGCGCAAGACGTCGAGCCAGGCGACTTCATCTATGTGCCTCCCTTCGCGCCCCATCAGGAGATCAACAGCTCGCCCGACACCCCCTCACAATGGGTCATCGTGCGCGACTCCCAGGAACCCATCGTCGTCAACCTGGAACCAATAGAGCAAGACTAAGCAGGTTCAGATGCGCGGACGCGTTGGCGCAGCAGCGGCTCGCGCATCGCCGTTGCATCCAGCTTGCTCGCGCCGAGAAACCTGACGAACCGCGCAAACCCACGAGCCAATGCCTCCGCAAAGGCCTCATCCCGGCCGTGAGCCTCATCCTCCAACCACAAACCCAGGACGACGAATGTGTTGGTCGTCCGGTCGAGCTTGCTGTCGAAACGGGCGACGAGACGGTCGCCCCAGAGGATCGGCAATGTGTAGTAGCCGAACGTGCGCTGGTGCTCAGGCTTGTAGACCTCCCACACATAGTCGAAACTGAACAACACTTTGGCTCGCCCGCGCGCGCAGACGTGATCAAGCGGTGCGAGGAAGACGACCTCTTCCGTCGTGCTCGTCTCCAACGGCATCCAGGCCTTCGGCACGTGCCCCGCACTCACATCGTGCAGCACCGCGGCGTCACTCCCGAGCGCGTAGTGCACCGCCTTCCAGCCCTCAACCCGCACCTCGATGATGTCATCGTCGGCCAACATGGCCTCGAGCAGCCTCGTCGCCGCACGATTCGGCTCGCCGTACCCGCGAAACGACTCGGCCCCACGGTTCGGCCGCGACAGACCGGAGAAACCGATATCCTTCTTGATCAAGAAGCGGTCAGCCGCGGCCTCGTCGCTTTCGCCCATGAGATGCGCGGGCGCGACCGTTTCCGTGAGGGCGTACACGCGCTCGAAGTTCTTGCGATGGTGCGTCATCACTTCACCAGTGCGCCACAAATAGTACAAGGCCAGCGCGCTGTCCTTGCGGCCGCGATAACTCTGGGTGCGTGTGCGCGTCGCCATCGCGAAGTCGCGGTTGGTCACCGTGCCCCGCTCCCGCAAGATGGCCCGCATTTCGACGATGGCCTCGGCGTGTTCGCGCGCCATACGGCAAATGCGCGAGTCGCCATACGCGCCATCGCGCTCGCGGCGCATGACCACACGCCACTGTGGCAGCTCGTCTATCGGCCGGACGGCCAGCCAGCCACCCCAGTCAAAGAACTTGCGCTGCTGATAGGTCAGGTCTTCCCACAGGCCAGGCGTGTAATCGAGGACGCGGCTGTGCAGATGAATGTCCTGACTGCGCGCGATGATGCGCAGCGGGTCAAGCTGCAGGTACTCCATCGCACGCATGGCCTGCTCGGTTCCCTCGATGCCTCGCCAGCGCCGTCCGGGCCACAAGCCCTGCTTGCCGAGGATGAAGCGACGGGCAGTATCGGTGTTGATGGTGAGCATGATGACCTCGTTGCTTCAGCAATTACTCAACCTGTTCCTACTTCTCCTGCTCAAGAGAGATAGCGGAAAAACCGCGGGGAGTATCTTAACCCGCGGTTGGCATCCGCTAGAGCAGTTTTCCATGGCATTGACCAAACTGCCAACATTTCGGACGGCGGTATTTCCTGGCCGCGAGCCTCTCGCTTGCGCAACCATGACGAATGCCGCTCTAGGCCGCGAGGCGGATGAAATCCGTTCTAGCCCGCGCGCCCGCCTGGCTTGTGCGCCCCCGCATCACCCAGATGCTCCGCCCACCACCTCCATCAGCCGCTGCTGGTTGGCCTCCAGCCAGTCCGCGCGTACCAGCGCCGCCACCGCCCGCCCTGTCACCGCCTCCAGCGGACTCAGCCCCGCTCGCCAGCGTCCCAGCCGGTGAATCAGCGACGTGTAGGCCCGCAGTTGGAACAGCACCGGGACCGCCTCGATCTCCGCGTCAGTAAGCGTGATCTGCCGCGCATAGCCCCGCGCCACCGCCGCAATGATGGGCCATTCCGCCCCCGTGCCGAAGTGCGCCACCGGCCACCAGCTCAGCGCCACCGTCAGATCCATCACCCGCACATCGCGCGTGCAAAACTCGAAGTCCAGCACCCCCGTTACCCGCGGACCCTCCATCAACAGATTGTCCGGCGCGTAGTCCTCGTGGGCCAATTGCCGCGGCAGGCTCGCATACAGCACCGGGATGCGCTCGATCAGCCAGTGATAGCCCGCTACCAGCCGCACGCGCTCCGCGTCCGCCACCGGTAGCGCCGCGATCGCCGCCGGCGGATCAGGCACCAGTTCGTGGCAGTGCGCCAGATCGCCATACGAGCGCCAGTAGCCGCCACCGTGTTCGGTGGGTGAGTCGATGCGCGCCAGCACCACATCGAGCAACCCCAGCGTCTCCCCGCCCGCCAGCGCCTGTTCCAGATCATCGCGGCGCGGATGCTCGCCCGCAATGAACCGCGTCAGCGTCGCCAGCGCCATGCCATCCTCCGTGTCCAGTTCCGCGTAGCCCGCGCCCGTCACCGTTGGCAACGGCAGCGGCAGCGCGAACGGCAGCGCCATGGCCGCCAATTGCGCGAGGATCGCCCGCTCGAAGCGCAGCCGCCCCGGCTCCACGTGGTTGCTATACACCCGCAGCACATAGCTGCCCCCCGGCGTCTCCACCCGCCGCACCATATTGTTCGTGCCCAGCGCCAGCGCGCTCACCACCCACGGTCCCGGCACATCCCACGTCTGCTGCAGCATCAGAACATCCACGCATATTCTCCTTCGCGCATCAGGGAGGACTAACACGACATTCGAGCGTTCTCCCGCGCCGAAGCGCCATCCTCCGCAATCTCAAGCGCGATGCCCAGATCGTCAGTCCCTACGATCGTGATGCCGAGTGGGGCGAGGGCTGCTTGTATGGCCTTCTTCTTCGCGGCATTCCCCGTACCAATGATGAGTTCATTCATCTTCGCAACTCCCGCTCCTGGGATCGCTCCCCGCGCCGCAGCCCCCACAGCGACACCCCCTGTATGCCCAGCGCCAGCGCGATGGCCGCGCCAAACGCCGTAGCGATCCCCGCCGGCGCCAGCAGTATCGCCAGCACCACGCAA
This sequence comes from Ktedonobacterales bacterium, assembly GCA_036000225.1. Taxonomy (GTDB): domain Bacteria; phylum Chloroflexota; class Ktedonobacteria; order Ktedonobacterales; family JADMIN01; genus DASYGC01. Next base: position 6,541 of record DASYGC010000529.1, read on the forward strand.
AAGCCCGCGAACGAGAACAACCCCAGCAGCAGACCACGCAGCACTCCCGCCGCCGCCACCGGCCCCTGTTGCTGGTGCGCGAAGACCGTCAGAATGCTCGCATACAGCGGGAACGGCGCCAGCAGCCCCGTCAGTTGCGCCCCCAGTGCTGGCGCGCTGGCCGTCAGCGCCAGCACGAACACCGTCGCCAGCACCATCCGCGCCGGCAGATCCCACCGCGGCGGCACACTCTTCACTCCTGCACCCCCCACGCCGGGGAGCAGCCGGACCTCGCGATCGGCGCCCGTCGGCAGGGTCTTCTCTGGACCCCCCGCGCCG
>DASYGC010000530.1:0-5305 GCA_036000225.1 Ktedonobacterales bacterium
CAGCCGGTCTTGATCGATGGGCGCAACCTGTTCGACCCGCGCGAACTGGCGCGCCTGGGCTTCCACGCCCGCGGCATCGGCCGCCCCGGCGACCAGCCCGCGGCTGCCGCGGAACGCAAGCTCACTACGAGCCAGGCGAGCGGCGCTGTGGTCAGCAAAGCCAATGCCGCTGGCGACGAACGGCGCGTGGCAAGCAATGGGCATCGCGCTCCCCACGGCCAGCGCGCCGGTGAGGCGTGATGTCGGCAAGCCGCCACCCGCGCGTCGCCACGGGGGTGGATCTCATCGAGCGCGCTCGGGTGCTCGCGGCGCATGCGCGCTTCGGCGAGCGCTTCTTGCGGCGGGTCTTTACCCCGCTGGAACGCGAGCAGGCGGGCGATCGTATCGAACGGCTGGTGGGCCGTTTCGCGGCCAAAGAAGCCTGCGCCAAGATGCTGGGAACTGGCATAGGCGCTGTCTCGTGGCAGGAAATTGAGATCACCCGCCAACCTGGTGGCAATCCCGTGCTGCGCCTGCGCGGCGCCGCGGCGACACGCGCCGCGCACCAGGGACTGACGGATTTCGACGTGAGTATCTCGGATACGGCGACCCACACCATCGCCATCGTGGTAGGGATCGGGATGGCGTGACCGGCGCGCTCTACCTTTGCCACCAGGCGTACGAAGTCGCGTTGTATTGACAGCGCGCCGGTCCTCATGCTATGCTAGTTGGGCTTGCCCGCATCTGGATGATGCTGGCATATTCCGCTGCCGCGCGTCGAGCCACGCGCTGGCTGGAGGTACCACCCAGGTATGGTGAAGATTCGCCTCATGCGCGTTGGCATGAAGGGCACGCCAAGCTATCGCGTGGTAATCGCTGATTCCCGCTCGCCACGCGACGGGCGCATCATCGAGACCATCGGCTGGTATGATCCACTGACCGATCCGTCTACGATCAAAATTGACGCGGACAAGGCCAAGCACTGGCTGAGCGTTGGGGCGCAGCCGACCGAGTCGACCCGCTCTTTGCTGCGGCGCGCGGGGATCATCGAACGTCCCGCTGGCATCGCCAGCGTAGCAAAGTCCGCGACGCCACCCAAGCCCAAAGCCAAGGCTGCCAGGGTCAAGAAATAAGGCGAAGGCACTCTGGTCGGCGGCGCTGGTGGGTGCCGTATGTCCTTTCCTGATCGGCGATCAAGTGCTGGGAGCAGCGCGATGCGTGAGTTGATCGAGTTCATCGCTCGCAATCTGGTCGATCAGCCCGAAGCGGTCATGGTGCGCGTCATACGCAATGACCGCTATGCCGCCGTACTCGCGCTGCGCGTGGCCGATGACGATCTGGGCAAGGTGATCGGCCGCCAGGGGCGTGTGGCCAAGGCCATGCGCACCCTCATGCGCGCCTCGGCCGCGCTCAATGGCCAGCAACATGCCGGGCTCGAAATTGACGACCGCGGCCGGCCACGCCCCCAGCCCCCCGCGGACCCTGAGCCCGAGGGCTAAGTCTCGCGTGCCAGCGATAGGAGAGAGCCACGCGTGCCGAGCTCCAATGCCTCCTCTCCTTTCGACCTTGGCGACTGGCTGCTGATCGGTGAGATCGTTGGGGCATTCGGCGTACAGGGTGAGCTCAAGGTGCGGCCCGAAACCGACTTTCCCGAGCGCTTCGCCCGCACGGCTACCCTCTATGTTGGGCCCGACCACACCCCGATGCCGGTTGCCGGCGCCCGCGTTGCCCCGGGCGACCACGTGATCCTGCGGCTGGCCACCATCACCGATGCCACCAGCGCCGCCAGACTGCGCGGCAAGCGGCTCTACGTGCCGGCCGCCGAGGCCACCCCGCTGCCGCCCGATCGCTTCTATCTGCACGACCTCGTTGGCCTGCGCGCCGAGCGGCCCGATGGCACTCCGCTGGGCACCATCACCACGATCTTTCCTGGCCCCGCCAACGACGCCTTCGCGATTCGCGAGACGGTCACCGGCCACGAAGTGCTCGTCCCCGCCGTCAAGTCCATGATTGTGCGCGTAGACCTCGCCGCTGGCGTCGTGGTCATCAACCCGCTACCTGGCCTCTTCGACGAACGGTTCGAATCGGTAGAGTAAATCTCGATCCCGCGGCGTGCTTCGACTGAAGCCCTTCCATCACCATCCCCTTGTGGTCCGCATTACGGTCGCGGATGCCCGTGTGCTGGCCGGTAGGTCAAGATCACCTTGCGGGTACGCAAGCTCCGCGTTACGCCGGCGGACTCTGGCCCAGCAAACGGCTGCTGTGCCATAATTTCAAGCGATCACTTTGCACCAAACGTGAGGAAGAGCCAACGATTGGGGGACACCTCAGAATCCATGTGCCTCAAATGCTTCGCTGCACGTTACACCATTGGGGACATTTGCGTTGCCTCTTTTGGGCGCATCCCTCACCGCACGAGCACGCGCGCGTGTGACCATCATAGAGTAATCATGTGACGCGCGCCTGGGAATGCGGCGCGAGCCCGCACGATCCGCGAGATGCGAGCGGGCATTTGGTCGAGGATATGTGGCGGGAGGACGCGGGATGACACCGACGAGGATGTATCGGCTGGGTCTGCTGGCGCTGGCGCTGGGAATGCTGACGGGCCTGTTCGCGTTGGTGGTCCCACCACCCACAGTGACCGACGCGGCCAGCATCGCCACATCCTTGCGCACCGCCCACCCATCGGATCGGCCCGCCGCCGCGGTGGCCTCCGCCAGTCCCGCGGTGGTGCGCGTGCTCTCGTATTACTACGGCACCAACCGCAACGGCAGTTTAGTTCCCGTTCCGGTAGCCTGCGCTGGCACCGGTGTGCTGGTGGGCACCACGGGTATCAACCAGGCCAATTATGTCCTGACTTCCACGGCATTGGTCAATCCCATTCTCCCCTGCGAAGGTGCACAGGCAGCCTTCCAACAATTGAATGGCCCCGCGCAGAACTGGGGCATCATTCGCGTCGAGATCTGGCTGGACGCGGCCTATACCGGTGGATCAGCCAAGCAACTGGGCTCGATCCGCTACCAGGTCAGCCCGACGCAAATCGCTACCGATGGTGGCCCGAACGCACCGCCGCTGGTCACCCTGGCTATTTCCAACCTGGCAGGGGCGCCCACCCATGATCTGCCCGTGCTCCTCCCTCCCCAGTCGTCGGATTCCCCAGCTACCGCCGATCAAACCGTGATCGACCTGGGCCGCTCGAGCGCGCAGCTGCTCGCCAGTGATGAATTGTCAGCGAGCGAAGCGCTCGATGTCCTCTATCCAGCGGCGGTGGATGCCGGCCAGTTGGGCCAGGAAGTGTTGCCGACGCCGACCAAGCCACCTACACCCACGCCCCCGGAACAGACGGTGACGGGTGGGACACCCCTGCCGACTCAGGCGCCGCCGACCGCGGCGGCCACCCAGTCTGCCGCGACGCCTTCCACCGTGGGCATGGAGGTCAGTCCTGGTGCTCCGGTCATTGACAGCAATGGCCGGCTGACGGGCATGGTCATCGTGGACAGCGCGGGCAACCATGTCGTCGCGCCGCTGGCGCAGGTGCTGGCCGCGATTGGTCCCGTCTCGGGCAAGCCCGGCCCGGTCATGACCCAGTGGCTGAAGGGCCTCAGCGCGTTCTACACCAGCCCTCCGGACGACGCCACCGCCGTGACGGTGTGGGCAGCGCTCACCGCGTCAGCGCCAGACTTCGCTGGAGTCGCGCCCTATCTGGCGGCCGCTCGCAGCAAGACGACCGACGTGGTGCTGCCAGGCGCCGCCGTGACGTCGACCGCGACACCCCAGAGCACGGCCCCCAGTAGCGGCGGCGGCATCAGCCTGCCACTCATCCTGGGGGCCATCGGCCTGGTGCTCTTCGCGCTGCTGCTCGCGTTGATTCTAATCCTGTTCCGCGTCCTGCAACGTGTCCGGCGTGGCCGCCAGGATCGTGCGCGCTCGGCCAATCGTGGGCCGCATGATGCGCGTCTGGCGGAGCGCGACGGCCAGCGCGTCGACCGTGAGCCAGCGCAAAGTACCCCGCCCATGCGCTCTGGCGCGCGCCCGCTTACCTCACTCCCGATAGATGCGATCCCGACTCAGAAGCAGCCAATCCTGCCCGGCGCCGCGTTGACCAATCCACCAGCGATGGGGGCCATGCTCGATGGCGCGCCCGGCGGCGCGCCCGACCAGTTACCAACCATGCTCGTCGGTGGTGGCGCCGTGCCCAGCATGAGCCGTGGCTTCAATCTCGCCCCGCAGGCGGCGGGAATGACCGATGCCGGGCGCAAGCGCGCGGGCGACCCCAATCAGGACAACATTCTGGCGTTGACGGGTCTGCGCCTGGAGCAGGGGCGACCACAACCCTACGGCCTCTTCATTATCGCCGACGGCATGGGTGGCCATGCGGATGGCCGCGAAGCGAGTCGCCGTACCATCGAGGTCCTCACCCAGCATATCGTCCCGGCCCTCACCAGCGGCCAATCGGTCGATGCCTCGGGCATCGGGCGGCTGCTCCAGCAGGGAGCGATGCTGGCCAACGAGCACTTGCGCGATCAGAACCTGTCGCGTCAGGGCGACATGGGCACGACCCTGACGGCCGCCCTGGTGGTTGGCGATGTGGCCTATGTTGCCAACATTGGCGACAGTCGGACTTATGTGCTCAATCCCGACCAGGGACTGCGTCGTATCACCACCGACCATTCAGTGGTCGCGAGCCTGGTCGCGGCCGGCGTGATCCACCCCGACGATATCTACACGCACCCACGCCGCAATCAGATCTATCGCAGCCTGGGCGGCCAGCATGAAGACACCGCCGTGGATATCTTTGATGTGGTGCTCCAACCCGGCGATCGGCTGCTGCTCTGCTCTGATGGGCTGTGGGAAATGGTGCGCGATCCACAAATCGAGGCCATCCTGCGCGCGAATGCCGATCCGGGTCAGACCTGCGAATTGCTGGTCCACGAGGCCAACAACAACGGTGGCGAGGACAACATCAGCGTCATCGTCGTGCGGATGATCGAGGCACAGCCACCACGCGACGCCCGGCCCGGTGTCCATGTGATCGTAGGGCCGCGGGACGACACCCTCCCGGCTCTGGGGTAGCCACATGGCCAGCCCGCCGCGCCTGACACCGCCCGCTGTGGTATAGTCGGGGTGGGCCGTAGGCCCGAGGATGCGAGGCAATCGCGGCGTGTGGGGGTTTCCAACCCCCACGCGTCGAGGAAAGTCCGAACTCCACAGAGCGGGATGCTGGCTAACGGCCAGTGGGGGCGACCCCAAGGACAGTGCCACAGAAACATACCGCCCGTCACCGGCTCGCCGGTGGCGAGTAAGGGTGAAATGGTGAGGTAAGAGC
>DASYGC010000531.1:0-5665 GCA_036000225.1 Ktedonobacterales bacterium
GGCGGCCACCATGACTGCCGCGACCGGCCACCGTCGCCGGGTCCTGAGATTCAATCCCATGGGTATGTAGATCATGAAGGGGCCTCCTCCGACTGACCACTCGACACCACGGGGTGCCGGCACCAGCGCCGTGCCCATTCGACACGCCAATCCACCGGCCTCTCCGCTGCCAAGGCGGTATGTAAGACGGCTACGCGATCAATTTGCGATTGACGCACACTGAGGGTATTCTGTTGGCGCGCGCGCACACAATGGCAAACCATCCCGTGCCCGCATAGCGAGATGTCCCACGTCCTTGTGGACGTCTTGCCCATTGTTTAGCGAATCCGCCCACTGCGTACACCAGCGCGAGCAATCGAACCGCGGCAGCGATTACCGCGCGGTCACCGTCACGCTGCCGGCATCCACGCGGATGGTGATGGTGCCGCTGGGATTGGGCGTCAGGTCGCCACCGGCTGAGGCCTGGGCCGCGTTGTGATCGACGCTGATCGGCCATCCCGCGATGTTGATGTCGCCCGCGTTGGTCGCGGCATCCAGGTGCGCGCTGGTAGCTGCCGGCAGCGCCAGCGCGATGCTTCCAGCATTCAGATGCGCGTCGAGCGTCGTGTTGGGAGCCAGCGTGCCTTCCAACTGGATGTCGCCGGCGTTCGATCCCAGGGTGACATTCCCGCTCAGCGCGACATCCTCGAGCCGCAGCGTGCCCGCATTGCTGTGGATGCTGGCATCTCTGATCTGGGCATGACTCACCAGCACATTGCCCGCGTTGGTCTCGATGCTGACGGTGCCCTGCAGGTGGTCAGCGGTCAGGTTGCCCGCGCTAAGTGTCGCCGTGAGATTGGTCGCGGTGGGCACGGTCAGATCGAGGTGGAAACTGCGCAGCACGACCAGGGGTTTCAGCTCGAATGCTCCCGCGTGCTCCTCGATGGTGATGGTGTCGCCGGCCTGTGTCACCGTGATGCGCATGTCATTCAGCGCCTGCTGTGCCAGCCCGCTATTGAGGGCGCGCGCGGTTCTGGTGAGGCGCACCGTCACCTGACTGGCACTGCCAGCGATCACGTTGACATCGCCGGCCTCCGCCTGAATGACCACCGTGGGCGTCCCGACAACGGCGAACGATTGAGTGCTCGTCGCGCTGGCGGCGGGGCTCGTGTAGGCCAGCAGCGCCACCACGCCCGTGGCCACGCCACACAGCAGCACGAGCGGCAGGCACACCAGCAGGACGATGCCGATCGCGCGCACCCACCAGGGCGCCCGATAGCGCCCCTCACGAGGCGGCCCATCATAGGCGGGCGCCCGCCGGCCTTCCAGTTCCTCTGCCGGCGCTGGCTCGTCCACTTGCGTCGGTGCGCCGCCTGCGTAGCCAAAGTCGTCTGCCATGTTGTTTTACCTCCTGCTGTCACGCTGGCGTCGCGCGTGCTGGGGCTTGAGTGCCATGCTCACAGGATAGCGCGTGGATGTGCGCAAACGATGGCGAAACTGTGTCGAAAGTGCGGCGATATTCTGGCGATCTGCCGCGGGGCGCGCGATCAGGGGACGAAGCGGTAGCCGACCCCCCAGACGGTGACGATCGCCTCGCCCAAATACCCGAGCTTCTTGCGCAGACGCGTGATGTGCGTATCGACAGTGCGATCGAAGCCATCGTAGTCGTAGCCCCACAGCCGCTTAACCAGATATTCCCGGCTAAACGCCCGGCCGGGGTTCGCGGCAAACAACCGCAACAGGTCGAATTCACGCGGGGTGAGCTCCAGTGGGGCGCCGTCGAGCGTTGCCAGATGGGTCAGAGGATCGATGCGCAAGGCGCCGCACACGATGGCGCTGGCCGCGACGGATGCGCTCGCTCCGTCAGGGTCGCCGGCAACCTCCGCGCTGGCGCCACCGACCGGCGCGGCAAGCGCCGCCTGGCTATCCAGCGCGACCCGGCGCAAGATGGCCCGCACCCGTGCCATCAGTTCACGGATACTGAAGGGTTTGACCACGTAGTCATCGGCGCCGACTTCCAGCCCCAGCACGCGATCCACCTCCTCGCCGCGGGCGGTGAGCATCATGATCGGCATGAGATGGGTGCGGCGAATCTGGCGGCAGACCTCGAGACCATCCATCCCCGGCAGCATCCAATCCAGGATCACGAGCCGCGGCGTGTGTTGCTCGACGAGCTTGAGGGCGCCAGGTCCATCAAACGCCTGATAGACCGTGTACCCACCGGCCTCCAGATGGCCGCGGATCAGATTGCACATGTCAATGTCGTCTTCGACGACCAGCACCCCATCCACTCGCGCGCTCATTTCGGTTTTCGGCAGGCTGCTAATGCGCACCAGCATGGCGCACCCTCCGGCAGAGCATAGCGCATCGGCTGCCGTGGCCGCCGCGTGTGCGGGGTCCAGCCGTCGCGCGGTCACCGCTCATTGGGTGCCACCAGGTGCCACGCGCAGCACGACCTGGAAGCGGCTGCCTTCGCCCGCGAAGCTTGCCGCGCGCACCGTGCCCCCCATCGCCTGGACCAGATCGCGTACGATGGCCAGCCCCAGCCCGGAGCCGCCGGTCGCGCGGGTGCGCGAGACATCGGTGCGATAGAAGCGGTCGAAGACACGCTCCAATTCCGCCGGTGGGATACCCGCACCCGTGTCGCTCACGCTCAGCAGGAGGTGCTCCGCATCGGCCCGCTCCAGGCTGATCGATACAATTCCGCCTTCAGGCGTATACGTGATGGCGTTACGCACCAGATTGAGCAGCACCTGCGTCAACCGGTCACGATCGGCCAGCGCCAGCGGCAGTTGTGGCGCGATGCTCCGTACCAGGGAGACCTGCCGCTCGCGCCGGGCCAGGGGCAGCAGCGACTGATAGACCTCTTCGACGACCGTATCCACCATGACCGGCCGCACCTCCAGCCGCAGCTCATCGGCATCGGCGCGGGCCAGCGCCAGCAGATCGTCCACCAGCACACTCAGACGTTCCGACTCGCGCGCCACGATCTCCAGATAGTGCTGGCGCTCGCTCTCCGCGAGATGTTCGCCTTCGGGCATGCGCAACGATTCGACATGTCCGCGAATGCTGGCGATGGGCGTGCGCAACTCATGCGAGACATTCACGATCAGCTCGCGCCGCGTCTGGTCCGCGCGCTCGGCCCTGCCGCGCTCGCGCTCCGCTTCGGCGCGGGCTTCGGCCAGCCGCCGCGCGGTCTGGCTCATGCCCAGCATGACGCGCGCGAACTGTCCCCAGGCGAACGCGATGCCGTTGAGCGCATGCAGCGCGGCCACGCTCACGAACACACCGACAACCGACACGAGTACGCAGAACACCATCGGCCCGGCCTCGATGTGCCCATTGACCGGGATGTTGAAGAACAGGTAGCCGCTACCTAGACCGGGGTTGGCATTGTACAAACTGGTGGTGACCAGATAGACCAGGGGATAGAACAGAGCCGTCACGGAGATGCTCAACAGGGTGAGCAGGGTGACGAACGCGAAGATCCCAAAGGGAAACTCGACCAGCAGATAGATCAGACTCTTCCAGGTGACCGGATTGCGCAGCGCCGCCTGTATCCGCTGCCAGAACGACACCTTCGTGGGCGCGGGCAGCGACATCGGCGCAATCGTGATCCCCAGCCACCACATCACCAGATGCCGCTCGAAAATCGCCAGCCCCCACCAGCAGGCCAGCATCAGCAGCAGCAGCAGCAGGCCAATGCCGATGACAGCGGTGCCCACGCCGACCGACAGCCCGGTGACGAGGAAAATGAAATAGATCGGGCCCAACGGAAAGGAGGCGGCCAGATACGCCAGGTTCAGATACGTCTGCTGGCGCCGGACCACGCCAAAGAATGCCGCCATCATGCGCTTACCCCCTCCTGTCGCCGCCCCAGGTCACCGCACCGCTCCGTCATGAGGAGTATAGCGGTGGCCTGTGTCGAACCTATGGCGAAAATGTGGCGAATCCATTCCACGGAGCGCCTTCACCGATGGAGACTGGTCCCCTGCCGTTTGACAGGCCTAGCGCGCGGGGTTAGAATGAACGAGGGTCGTGCTAGGTGGAGTGCCAGGGCTACTCTGTACCCGAAATGCTCGACATGCGGGGCTGAATCCCCGCCCGAGGGCCGGCAGTTGCTGGTTTCGATTGATGCGATGGTGCTGAGGATTTGGTCCCCGCGCGGCAGATGTCTGCGAACCCCGTCAGATCCGGAAGGAAGCAGCGGTAAGTGGACCGCTCTGGGTGCCGCGGGATCGCCGGGTCTGAGCCGGAGCATCAGGACGAATCGGAGTACGCGGATCGACGGTGGGTGCACGATCGTTTCTTTCCTCCTGGCGGCGCCACGCGGGTGACTGCCAGGCTCCCTCACGCGTTCCTCTCCCTCGCTGGTGATGTCTCGCGTCGTGTGCGCGTCACCTTCCTGATCCTTCCACCCGGACGGGGTATGTCATGGCGTCACAATCACTCTACCGTAAATGGCGCTCGCAAACCTTCTCCGACCTCGTGGGCCAGGAGGCGATTGTGCGCACCCTCTGCCATGCCGTGCGCGACGGACGGCTGGCACATGCCTACCTCTTCTGTGGGCCGCGCGGCACTGGCAAGACCTCCGTCGCGCGCCTGCTGGCCAAAGCGGTCAACTGCGCCAAGCCACACGATGGTGAGCCGTGCAACGTGTGCGTCTCGTGCCGCGAGATCACCGAGGGTCGCTCGCCCGATGTCTTCGAAATTGATGCCGCCTCGAACAACGGCGTGGATAATATTCGCGAGCTGCGTGAGAACGCCAACATCCTCAGCAGCGGCGGACGCTACCGAATCTACATTGTCGATGAGTGCCATATGTTGTCTCCGCAGGCGTTCAACGCCCTGCTCAAGACGCTGGAAGAGCCGCCGCCGCACGTGCTCTTCGTGCTGGCCACCACCGAGGCGCACAAGGTGCTCGCGACGATTGTCTCGCGCTGCCAGCGCTTTGACTTCCGCCGCCACAGCCGGCGCAATATCGTCGCCCATCTGCTGCATGTCGCCGAGGGCGAGCAGTTGCATCTGGAACGGCCCGCCGCCGATCTGCTGGCACGCGCGGCCCAGGGTGGTATGCGCGATGCCTTGAGCCTGCTCGATCAGGCGATGGCCTTTTGTGGCACGGAGATCACGCTCGACGGCGTGCGTGACATGCTCGGCCTGGCAGGGCCCGGCGCGGTGCGCGAGCTGGTGGAGCACGTGGCGGCGGAGCAGTCCGCGGCGGGCTTGCACCTGATCAACGAACTGGTCATCGCGGGCGTAGATCTGCGCCAGCTCAACAGCCAGCTTGCCGAGCTCTGGCGCGCGCTGTTCCTGGCGCGTGCGGGGGCGGATGTCGCCCAGGTGATGGATTGCGGACCCGAGGAAGCGGCTGAGTTTGCCACACTGGCCGCGCAGTTCACGCTGGATGAATTGACCGCCTGCGCGCGCGTCTTCGCCGCCAACGATACGCCAGCACGTGGCCTGCCGGTCCCACAACTGGGACTGGAGCTCTCATTCCTCGACTGCCTGAGCATTCGCCGCCGCGGTGGCGCGGCGCCACCGGCCGTCTCCAGCCAGCCAGCGCGCGCGGCGACCGCCCCAGCGCCCACGACCCCGCCGGCCACCGTTCCCGCGCGCCCGGCAGCGCCACTGGCGGCCACGCCACCCCAGGCGCCCCCGCCTGCCGCGACAAATAGCGCGAACG
>DASYGC010000532.1:0-4877 GCA_036000225.1 Ktedonobacterales bacterium
CAGCAGATCGCCCAGGCGCGCCGCGACGGGGGCCAGACGCAGTGTTTCGACGACCTGGCCCTTGGGCCGGCCCAGGTGGGTCATCAGGACGACGCTGGCGCCGTGGTCCAGCAGATACTGGATGGTAGGCAGCGCAGCGCGGATGCGCGTGTCATCGGTGATGTGGCCGGCCTTGTCGAGCGGCACGTTGAAGTCGACGCGCAGCAGCACGCGCTTGCCGTTCACCGCCACATCGCGAACGGTGGCTTTCTCCATCGGCGGAGTCCTCCTGTGGGATCAGGATGGGGAGGCGATGTGCGTTCCAGCATGTGCCGGTGCCGTAGTGGGGTACGAATGGAGCGCAGCGTCGCCCACTGGACCCCCTCGCCGCGCCGGAGAGGGGGCAGGGGGAGAGGTTACAACTGTTTGCCGATGTACTCTGTGAGATCGGCCACGCGGCAGGAATAGCCCCACTCGTTGTCGTACCAGGCCAGCACCTTGGCGAAGGTGCCGTTGAGCACGGTGGTCGAGAGGCCGTCGACGATCGAGGAGTGGGTGTCGCCACGGAAGTCCATCGAGACTAGCGGTTCCTCGGTGATATCGAGATACGGTTGCATCTTGCCGGCGGCGGCCGCTTTGAAGGCGGCGTTGATCTCGACGGCGGTGGCGTCGCGGCTGAGCACGGCGGTGAAATCGGCGATGGAGACGTCGGCCGTTGGCACGCGCAGCGACATGCCGTCGAACTTGCCCTTGAGGTCGGGAATCACCAGCGCCAGCGCCTTTGAGACGCCCGACGAGGTGGGGATGATGTTGATGGCGGCGGCGCGCGCACGGCGCAGATCCTTGTGCACCACGTCGAGGATCTTCTGGTCATTGGTGTACGAGTGGACGGTGGTCATCATGCCGCGCTCGATGCCAAAGGTGTCGTGGAGCACCTTGACGGTGGTGGCCAGGCAGTTGGTGGTGCACGAGGCGTTCGAGATGATGTGGTGCTTGGCGGCGTCGTATTTTTCCTCGTTGACGCCCAGCACGATGGTGACATCCTCGCCCGTGGCGGGCGCCGAGATGATGACCTTCTTCGCGCCGGCCTTGATGTGGGCGGCGGCCTTGTCGCCATCGGTGAAGAAGCCGGTGCTCTCGATGACGATCTGCGCGCCGGCATCGCCCCAGGGAATGTTGGCCGGATCGCGCTGCTCGAACACCTTGAAGCGGTCGCCATTGACGACGAGATCCTTGCCCACCACTTGAACGGTGCCGGGGAAGCGGCCATAGGTGCTGTCGTAGCGCAGCAGGTGGGCGTTGGTCTCGGTATCGGTGATGTCGTTGATGCCGACGACCTCGATCTGCCGGGGGTAGCGTTCGAGCATCGCTTTGAAGCACTGGCGGCCGATGCGGCCGAAGCCGTTGATCCCGACGCGAATGGCCATGTTGGCTTTCCTCCTCGCTGGTGAAACGCGGGGTGCATGCGGGGGATTGCTCCCTCGCGTGAACGGCTCCATTGCCGCCACCGGGGCCAGGCAAAGGGGACTGGGCCCAGCTTGGCCTGGCACACCGGCAAGATTGTACCACGGTGGGCGGGTGCGAGGATGGGGAGAACAATTCTGAAATCAGAATCTCCGCTCATGTCTTGACAAAGATATCACCTTCTGGTATGTTTATTTTAGAATCATAAAACTTATTCTTCCCGGCGATGTAAACACGAAGGAGTTCCCGATGTCCGCCGAACTGCCTGACTTGCCGACACGCGCGGGTGATTGCCTGAAAATCTGCTATAAGCTCCAGGAGCGTGGCGAGCATGTCTCGACGGCCCTGATGCGGGAACGTTTGCAGGGGCTCGAGCCTACCGGCCAGCTCAGCGAGGCCACCGTCACGCAGCTTTTCAAGTGGCTCGCGGAGAAGGGCCTGGTGCACCACACGCCGTACCACGGCGTCGCGTTGACCGCCACGGGCCTGGTCACCGCGGCGGAGTTGGTCCGGCATCACCGCCTGCTCGAACTCTTCCTCGTGCGGGTCCTGGGATTCGGCCTCGACGAGGTGGACGCCGAGGCGGAGCGCCTCGAACACGTCATCTCGGAAGCCTTCGAGGAACGCATGGACGCGCTGTTGGGGCATCCGACCGAGGATCCTCATGGCGACCCGATTCCCAGCAAGGCCGGCCAGGTGACCGTCGCGCTGACGCAGCCACTTTCGGACCTGGAACTCGGGCAGCCGGCGATCATCCAGCGCGTCAGCGACGACAACGCCGAGTTGCTGCGCTACCTCGCGACGCTCGGTCTCGTGCCGGGCGCGCCGGTCTGCGTGCGCGAGCGCGCGCCCTTCGGCGGTCCGCTGCATCTGCATGTCGGCGATCCCGATGACGGCCAGGAGCAGACGGTCGGACCGCAGGTGGCCGCTGGGATCAGCGTCGTGCCAGCGGGCGCCGCCCGGCGGCGAGCTCCGGCCTGAACCCGCGGCGTGGCCCTTGCCTGGGGCACACGCCACCGCGCCAGCGCACCTCGCGGGGAAGCCACCAGCGGCGCCGCGCTGGAGGTCGCGCGAGGAGTCGTTTCGAGCATGTAGCGGATGCGGAGAGGTCAGACCATGAGCGATACGGGAGTGGAGGTTGGCTCGCCCATCTCAGGCGTGATCCCCGCGCGTGAGGATGTCAAGCGCGCCGCGGATCGTCGCCGCGTGCTGCGCCTCCGGCTGCGGGCGCCAGGGAGGAAACGCTCGCTACTGTTGCTCTGGCTGCTGGTCGGGCCGGGTATCCTCGTGATGCTGGGAGAGAACGATGCGCCCAGCATGCTGTCGTATGCCGCCGACGGCGCGGGGTATGGCATCGGCTTCTTCCTGCCCTTCGTCGTGCTGACCTTCGCGATGGCCTACGTGGTGCAAGAGATGACGGTGCGTCTGGGCGTCGCGACCCACCGCGGCCACGCCGAGCTGATCTTCGACCGCTTCGGCCCCTTCTGGGGCTGGTTCGCGATGGGCGACCTGGTGCTGGGCAACCTGCTGACGCTGGTGACCGAGTTCATCGGGGTGCGCGTGGGACTCGGCTACTTCGGTGTGCCGCCGGTCCTTGCCGTGCTCACGGCGTTTCTCGTGGTGCTGGGCGCCACCCTCACCCGGCGCTACTGGACCTGGGAGCGCATCGCGCTGAGCCTGGCCTTCTTCAATCTCATCTTCATTCCGGTCGCGATCCTGACCCACCCCAATGGCGGCGATGTGCTCAAGGCGTTTGCGACCTGGGGGCCGCTGCCAGGGGGCGTCTCGCAGCAGTTTTTGCTGCTGGTGATTGCCACCATCGGCGCGACCGTGACCCCCTGGATGCTCTTCTTCCAGCAGAGTGCGGTCGTGGATAAGGGGTTGACCGCCAAAGACATTCGCCACGGGCGCATCGATACGGCGCTGGGCGCGCTCTTCGCCGCGACGGCAGCCTGCGCCACGATCATCGCGACCGCCCCGCTCTTCACACACGGCGTCAATGTCGCCGCCAGCAGTTTAGGCACTGCCGACTTCGCCACGCCGCTGGTACACTTCGTGGGTCGGGCGGGCGCGGCGTTATTCGCGATTGGCCTGTGCGAGGCGGGCCTGCTGGCCGCGATGACCATCTCCTCGTCGTCGGCCTACGCCTTCGCCGAGGTCACCCACCAGCGCCATCACAGCCTGAATGCCTCACTCCGCGACGGCTGGCCGTTTTATACCGTGTTGCTGCTGGCCGCGGGCATTGCCGCCGCGCTGGTACTCATCCCCAACGCGCCCCTGTTGTTCATCGTACTGATCGTCAACGTCATCGCGGTGCTGGCCATGCCCCCCGCGCTGATCTTCCTGTACCTGCTGTGCAACGACCGCGAGATCATGGGTCGCTACGTGAGCGGCCGGCTGGGCAACACCGTCGCCATCGCGATCGTGGTCTTTCTCGTCCTCGCCAGCCTCAGCTATGGCGTCACCGCGATCTTTCCGAGCCTGCTCCCCCACACGTAGCGGTCGTGGGGACGCAGGTGGGATAGGTCGCACTCGAACAGTTCGGCGCGTGGTCGCGCAAGCGCACGCTCCCAAAGGAGACTCATCGTATGGACATCCGTCTGAACATTCGTCTGAACGCCCGCCGCGACGTAGCAACGGGTGAAGTGCCCATACCCCCCACCGCGCCGACGCCGCGGGCGCAAGCGGGCGTCGCGCGCGCCACCGCCCCCGCGGTGCGCGACCTCCTGGAGGGGTTGGAGCCCGAGCAGTTGAGCGCGGTGAAACACGCCGCCCGCGTTGGCCGGCGCGCGCTTGGGCCAGGATCGCTGCTGCTCTTCTGGGCGTTGCGCGTCTATGTCGTGGTGATGCTGCTGCTGGTGGCGCACCAGATCTGGATCGTGCTGCATCCGTGAGCACCGTGAGCAATGGAGATGTCGCCGGTGAACACCAATCCACGTGTCACACCCGCCGAAAAGCGGTTGGTTGGATGGGACGCGCGCCAGGCGCATGATACGGCCCTGCACTGGCCCTTTGGCCATGCCCTCGGCGAGCCGGGAAACCGCGCGCAACAACTCACCATTCTGCACGATGCCTTCGCGCTGGCTCAATCCGCGCCGCGCCCCGGCCTGGTCGTCGAATTGCCCTACCGGTGGCGACGGCACCTCTACGCGCCCATCGCGGACTGGTCCGTGGGCAGCGAGGCATTCAGCGAGGCATTCAAGGCAGCGATGAGCGCGACAGCGACGAATGGGATAGAGATCCAGCGGCTGATGCCGAAGTAGTCCGGGCCCAGGTCGAGGTCGATGAATTCGATCACGATCGTCAGGAACAGGACGGGAATCAGCGGGGAACAGGGTGCGGAGACGGCCCGCGGCCAGATTAGGATACGGGTGATCGGCAAGGATGAACCGGTACACCACGAGGAGGGCCGCTGATGGCCAACACCACCAACC
>DASYGC010000533.1:0-3070 GCA_036000225.1 Ktedonobacterales bacterium
GCATCCACATAGGCGCAGATGCCGCCGCGCTTCTGCGCGCTGGCGATGATGTGCTGGCAGAGCGTCGTCTTGCCGCTGCTCTCTGGGCCGTAGATCTCGGTCACGCGGCCACGGGGGATGCCGCCGATGCCCAACGCGAGATCAAGGGCAATGGAGCCAGTGGGGATGGCATCGATCTTGACGTGCGTGTGCGACTCTCCCAGGCGCATGATCGCTCCCTTGCCGAAGCGTCGCTCGATCTGCGACACGGTCAGCTCGACGGCTTTGTCGCGCTCGCTGGCGCTGGCGCCGACGGGAACGGTCATGGTGTGTGAGGTGGTATTGCTACGGTCGGCCGGCATTGCGGTTCTCCTCTCGCGCCGCCCCTACCCCGTCGGGGATAGTGAGGCGAGGCGCTCATACGATAGTGTGGGGCAATCGGTGTTGCGGGGATGGGAACGAGAACGGTGCGCGGTGGCGCTTACAATTAGAACGTTCGTCCTAATTGTAAGCCGTGGGGGTGGTGCCGTCAATAGCCTATTCCGCCAGTGCATGCGCGAACCGGAACCACAATAGGACGAAGACGCAAACCGATCCATGGAGGTGCGGCCCACCGCGAGCCAGCCGCGGTTTCACAGCTCGCGGCGGCCCTCCAATGCGCGGCTCAGCGTGCCCTCATCGGCATACTCCAGGTCGCCCCCAATGGGCAGGCCGCGCGCCAGACGGGTGATCTTCAGGCCAGGTCGGGTAATCAGCGGCGCGATATAGGCCGCGGTGTAGTCACCTTCGTAGTTGGGATTGGTCGCCAGGATGACTTCGCGCAGGTGGTCCGCGCTGGAGGCATCACCACCGCCGCCCGCATTGACCCGCGCCACCAGCTCGTCAATGCGCAGATCGCGCGGGCCAATGCCCTCGACTGGTGAGAGCGCCCCATGCAAGACGTGATAGAGGCCCTTGAAGACGGCGGTCTTCTCCAGCGCCAGCACATCGAGGGGCTCTTCGACGACACAGATCGCCGAACGATCGCGCTGCGTGCTGGCGCAGATGGCACACGGATCGAACTCGGTGAGATTGAAGCACACCGAACAATAGACGATGCTTTCCTTGACACGTGTGATGGCATCGGCCAGGCGGCGTGCCTGGTCGGCCGGGCTGCGCAAGATAAAGAAGGTCAGGCGTTGGGCGGTTTTCGGCCCAATGCCGGGCAACTTGGCCAGTTCCTCGATGAGCGCCGTCACCGGCGCCGCGGTCGTTTGCATGCTGCTCTCATCACTGATGGGCTAGGGAAAATCAAAAGGACATACCCGGCGGCAGCTTGATGCCGCCGGTGATCGCCGACATCATCTTCGCCTGTTCGTTGTTGACCTTGTCGGTGGCATCGCGGCAGGCGGTGAGGATCAGGTCTTCCAGCATGCTCACATCCTCGGGGTCGACCACCTCCTGGTTGAGTTTGATGGCCGTGATTTCGAACTTGCCGTTCATCGTCACGCTGACCGCGCCCCCACCCGAGGTGCCCTCGAACGAGCTGTTCTGCAGGTCCTCCTGCATCTTCAGCATCTTGGCCTGCATTTGCTGAATGGCCTTCATGTTGAATCCCACGGTTGCGAGGCTCCTTTCAGCCGGGGAGAGGCCGGCTGCTTGAATGGGGAAACCAGCTGATGGCGCCCTGGCAGGTTGGTTGGGCACGGTGGGAGCCGTGTCCAGGGTCGTTCTCCCCGCAGTATACGATATCTTTCCGCCGCTCCCCCTTTCGGAAGCACCGGCGCCAGCTCATCCCACAGCCAGACGCGCGGCGGGCACCCGTGGGGATCAGTCGTTGCTGGCGGGATCGAGCGGGCGCACATCAATCAGGTCGGCGGGAAAGGCGCGCATGATCTCGCGAATCAGGGGATCGGCGCGCGCCTCCGCTTCCATCGCGCGCAGCAGCTCGGGGTCCTGCGCCGGCGTGCCAGCACCCTCAGGCGCACCGGCAGCGCCGGTGCCCACGCGGGCATCCGCGCCCGCGGAGTAGGGTTGGGCAGCACTACGCCCACCATCATGGATGCCGTTGCGCGCGGTGCCCGGCTGGAGTTGCCGCGCACCGTTGCCGTTGCCGTTCCCATTGCCGCCCACCACGTGATCGCCAGGGACCAGATGCGCCGCATGGCCATTGCTCGATCCATTGGCGGCGGCGACACTGGCGTACCCGTTGCCATGCGCGCTGGACGCATGGGATGCCGCAGACGCCCTGGGGTCCGGGTCAGGATGGCGTGAGGCGGCGCCGGGCGCGGGCGGCGCCGCCGCTGGGCCGGGTGCGGCCCCCCGCGGATTGGTGGGAGCCGGCGCGCCAGATTGGCCGCCGCCCCCGCTGCCGGCCAGCACGAGGCGAATGTGGCAGGGGCGTTCGAGCACCTGCGCCAGCGCCCACTCGACATCCGCGCGCGAAGCCGGCTCGCGCAGTTTGTTCAGGTGGAACTCATAGTCGGCCTGCAGCACGATCTCAAGTGTGCCGCCGCCCGGAGCCACCATGATGGGCCGGGCGGAATGCAGCAGCGCCGCTACTGTGCGCTTCTTCTGGCGGCAGACCTTCTTGACCAGTTCCCACTGCGACTGGATGCGCTGGAGCCAATCCCCGTCGCCGATCTCCGCGCCAGCATCCACGCTGTCGACAGTATCCACGCCGGCGGCATCCACGCTGCCGGCAGCGGCGGCTGGCAAGCGCATCTCATCCTCGCTGGCCGCGCCGCCCTGCGCGGGCTCCGCGGCACGCGGGTGTGCGACGGCGGCACTGGGCCGCGCGCCCATCGCGACGGGCGGCGTGGCGGGCCCAGCGGCAACCGGCGCGGACACTGGCGTGCTGGTGTCCAGCGCGGCCAGATCCAGCTCCTCGATGGCAAGCGTCGTGGTGTCGTTCGCGCTATTTGTCGCGGCAGGCGGGGGCGCCTGGGGTGGGGTGGCTGCCAGTGGCGCTGCCGGGCGCGCGGGAACGGTGGCTGGCGGGGTCGTGGCCGCCGGGGCTGTCGCCGCGCGCGCTGGCTGGCTGGAGACGGCCGGTGGCGCCGCGCCACCGCGGCGGCGAATGCTCAGGCAGTCGAGGAATGAGAGCTCCAGT
>DASYGC010000534.1:0-3129 GCA_036000225.1 Ktedonobacterales bacterium
CTGCCGTGGTGGGCCTACGCCGGCCTGGGCACGCTGTTGTTGCTCGTCGTGCTGGGCGGCGCCAGCTTCCTGTTCCTCCGCTCCAACAAGAGCCAGAAACCAGCGTAACCCGCGCCACGATACCCCGCGATACGACAATGACGCCCCGGCTGCCTTCACCGGCAGCCGGGGCGTTATGACACGAGGTGCGGGGAGACCGCCCCCGTCATGTCGTCGTGGCGCACGGGTGTGGCGCCGCGTCGCTCTCGGCCCCGTTATCCCACCGTCAACCGCAAGGCGTCTCGCAGGTCCGTAGTCGCGCACGGGTGTGCGCTCTGGCCCTCGTTATGGGCCTCGTTATCTCCGTCGTCGCGCGCCAGTTCTTCGTACGTCAGGTGCTGTTGCTCGCGCAGGGCTTCGAGCGCGCGCATCAGTTGCAACCCGCTCTCCATCTCCCAGTAGCCATCTGCCACCTCTGGATTCCGCAGGTGGCCCTCTGCCTTTTGCTCAAATCGGCTCATGTGATCCTCTGGACGCTTTCCCGCCTAGCGCGCGACCAGCGTAATATCCCCGATGCTGACGTGGATCGTGAGCGCGCCGCCGCCCCCGCCGAGCGTGCCGCTGGCACGCGCCGACGTCACGTTGCGGCTGATGGGCACCGACCACCCCGACACGCTGATGGTGCCGACCTCCGCCGTGGCCTCCAGCCGCGCGCCCGTGCTCGCCGGCAGCGTCACCTGCGCGCGCCCGGCATCCACCCGCATGCTCAGCGACGCGCCCGCGTCGAGCGCGCCATTCACGGCCACCCGCCCCGCCGACACGATGAAGCGCGAGCCATCGGCCAGGCTCACATCGCTGGCTTCGATGTTGCCCGCGCTCACCTGGGCGGTCAACATCCCGCGGGTGCCCTTCACCTCCAGATTGCCCGCATCTACCCGCGCCGTGATGCGGTTCCGCGTCCCCGTGATCTCCACATTGCCCGCGTTCTGCGTCACATCCAGCGTCGCGTTCGCCGGCACCCGCAGCACCAGGTCCACGCGCGGCACCCGGTTCGAGAGCTGATTCCTGATGCGCACCTCCACCCGGATCGCGTCGCCCGCCTGCGTCGTGTTCACCTCGATGTCGTCAAGGTTGCCCTGCGTCGCATCGTTGGTGATGCCGCGCACCCGCCGTACCGCCTCGATGACCACCTGTCCCTCACCCGCGGCCTCCACGCGGGTGGTGCCGATGGGGTTGCGCACCGTGATCGTCGGCGCGTCGCCCACCTCGCAGTGGCGGTTGATCGTGTCCGAGATTTCCGGCCCGGTACCGATCTTGCCGATCAGGTTCCCCAGCCCCTTGATGAGATCGTTCATCATGTTCTCCCTCTCCGTTCCTTTCCCGCTTCCCGCCAGGCGCGCCAGCGGCCCACCCCTCACTACGGCTCAGCGGTCGTGAAGGTTGGGAAGCCGCGGCGTTTGCGGGTCTGTGACGGAGTGACCTAGCGGGGCGCCTGTGCTTCAGGTAGGCTCGCGGCCCGCCGCAAGGTGCGCAGCGCGCGCCAGCTCGCATACCAGGGAATGGCAACGCTGGCAAGCAGGGCAATGAGGATCCCCCAGACGCCCGCCAGCGCCGCGCCGCCCGACTTGTTGGCCGGCAAGGCCAACAGCGCTACCAGGATGCTGACGTAGAACACGACAATGCCGCCGGTCACCAGCAGCGGCACGCCCATCGAATACGCGAAGCCACGCTCCAGAGGGAGCCCGCGTGCCCGCGACCAGCGCGCCGCCAGCACGGCGAAGGTGGCGCCAAGCAGGCTGGCGATCACGACCAGGATGAGCAGTCCGACAAGCGCCTGGACGAGCAGGTTCATCTGGATGCTGGTGAACTCGGCACTATTGCTGGTGATCGTCTGATACGGAAACTGGTGATGGAGGTACTCCGCCAGGCGCAGCGTGAGGAAGCGGCGAAAGAGGATCGAAAAGAGCAGCTCAAGGCCCACATAGAGCAACAGATTCCATCCCACCACTCCCAGGAACGCCCACACCGTGCGCGTGCGCGGCAGCAGGATGGTGGCCAGCCAGAAGGCGGACACGGTTGCCCACGGCCAGTACCAGTCCGCGAAGTGCGTGGGCGCCACCACCAGCAGCACACCGATGGCCGACACCACCGCCGCCCCAACCGCCGCCCCAACCGCCGCCCCGCCGCTGATGAGCGGCGGTTCAGCGGCGCTCGGCGCGGCAGGATACGCCGCCGCTGGCACACCAGCGGGCGCCGCTTGAAATCCACTGGAAGCGGACGCGGCGGCCCAGGGCCGCGCTGGAAACCCGCCGGAAGCGGGCGCATAGCCGCTGGGCAGCGCTGGCGCATAGCCGCCTGATGCTCCCCACGCGCCACCAGCATCGTAGGATTGATCCGCCCGCTGCGCGCCGCTCGCCGCACCACCATAGCCACCTGCCACTGGCGCGTTTCCGTTCGCGCCAGATGGCGCGACCATGGCCCCCACTCCCAGTGGTCCCTGTGACGCCACCACCGTTGGCGCTTGTGAGGGCGGCATCCCTGGCACGCCACCAGCATCGGTAGGTTGGCGCGGTTCGAGGCCCCTCATGTCGGGCGCCGATCCCGCCGGCGCGAGAGGGCTGCCGCAATTACCGCAGAAGGTATCGCTGCTATCCAGCACCGGGGTGCCACAGTTCGCGCAATAGCGGGCCATTGTCACTGCACGTGCTTCCTTCCTCAATCACCAGCGGCTGGCGAGTGATGCCGTGGCGGCGTTGCGCTTGTGCCATGTGCGCTTTCAGTGTTCCACCACATCGGCGCTGTTCAGACAACGCGGCGATTGAGGATCACCCGGCATCGTGCGCTGGCGTAGAGACTAACTCAATTGCGTGCGGATATCAAGCGCCGTATGACCATCCCCAGGGTCCTTCAATGTTCGCGTTGCGGTTGAACCCACACCGGTGGCATAGCGGCAGCGCCCGCTTACTGAGCCGATACATCATGAGGGTGCGCTGGATCGCCTGGCGCCCGCCGACACCCTCGCCACAACGGGATTAGCAGCGGTGTCTTCAGCCCGCGTCCTCGCCCACCACCCAGCCCGCCGGAGCCGAGAAGCCGTGACATCCAACCATTGAATCGTTGAATCACCCTGCGCGTCGCTCCACAGGGGGG
>DASYGC010000535.1:0-4548 GCA_036000225.1 Ktedonobacterales bacterium
TCGTTATAGGGGCGCTGGCCCTTGACGGCCTGCAGGGTAGACTGCATCTTGCCGACCTGGCCAGCCAGCTGGTAGGCCTTGGCCAGCAGCATCGAGATTTCCAGATCAGGCGCCAGCCGCTCCTCACCATCGGCACGTGGACGCGCGGCCCAGATGGTGGGATCGAGTGGCGTCTGCCGCGCCGCGGCTGACGCCTGCTCCAGCGTGCGCACCGCCTGCGCCGCGCTGGCGGGATCGCCGGCCAGCAGCAGGCATTGCCCCGCGCCAAAGCGCGCCAGCACTTCCATGCCAGGCACGTTCTCGATCTGCTGGAAGGTGGCCAGCGCCTCCTGCTGGCGGCCAGAGGCCAGTTGTACCTGGCCCACGGCGTAGCGCAGGTCGGCATTGGCGGGGCTGCTGTCGAGCGCCTGTACGTACTCGCGCACCATCTCGTCGTACGCGCGCATGCCATCGGCGCGCAGCGCCTTGATCAGCCGCCCGAGCACCTCCAGCGCCGAGGCGCGGCCCGAGCTGCCCGCGGCGCCTGGTGAACCGCCCACGCCGGTCGCCAGACCGATCTGGAAGCGGCACAGCGCCGTCACATTGGTCGGGTCCACCTGCAACACCCGCTGGTACTCGCCGGTGGCCTGCGCGGCGCGGCCCGCCTTCATCAGCGCCTGCGCATAGCTCAGCCGCACCGGCATGTTCGCGGGATTGGCCAGCAGCGCCTGTTCGTATTCCTGGATGGCGCGGTCGGCGTAGCCCAGCCGCAGATAGGATTCCGCGGCGGCCATGCGCTCGTGTAGCACCTCATCGGTGCGTCCCTGACGGGTCAGCAATTCGATCAGCTTGACACGGTACGTCAAATTATTCGGCTCGAGCTGGAGGATGCGATGATAGGTGTTGATGGCATCGTCGATGCGTCCGTTCACCATAAAGGTATCGACGAGGATGGCGTACTTGGCGATGGCCTGCTCGGTCTTGCCCTGGCGCACATAGATTTCGCCGAGCATCAGGTGCACGTCGAGATACTGCGGCGCGATCTCGATCACACGCAGGCACTCCTCGATGGCCGCGGTCAGCAGCCCGTGTGCGACATAATTGCTCACCTCGCGCAATGCGTTGGCCACCTGACTACGCTGCGGCTCGGGCAGATTAGGCAGGCCGGTGCGGCGCAGACTATTCGATGAGGCAAACGACGCGATCAGGTCATCCAGCGGGTCTCCGCTGCGTGTGGGCGGAGCCGCGGACCCCGCGCCGAAGTAGGCATCGCCTGGGGCCTGGTAGCTGGCAGGATTGATCGCGCCAACCTGGGCCGAAACGCTCGGCATACCACCCGTGTAGGTGGGCGCGGGCATCGGGGACGCGGGTTGTCCCGGCGCGGCGGGCGGATAGGCGGGCGCCTGGGCGCGGCCCATCGGCGGCGCGGCGCCATTGCCGCCAGAGGGCATGGGACGCTGTGGAATGTTGCCGCCCACGCGCTGGGTGGGTGGGCCGCCGGTGCGCCGTCGCGGCGGCGGCGCGGCCCCGGAACTCTCGGCCATCAGGCGTTCGATCTCGTCCACCTGATCCTGCCAGCCGCGGCTGCGCAAGAAGCCGAGCAGCGCGCTGTAGACAGTCTCGGCGCCGGCGACATCACCCATCTCGCGATGCGCTTCGGCGGCTTCCTGGCAGAGTTGGAGCAGCTGATCGGATTCGTCGCGGCTGAGCACATCGAGGTTGATGCGGTCAACCGCCTCATCGAAATACTGGGCGGCATCCCGCACCTGACCGAGCGCGCGCGCGCATTGCCCAAGGGCATAATAGCAGGAGAGGGCGAATTCGGGATCGTCCAACAGGCTGTGGAACTGGTCGGCGGCTTCTTCCCAACGCTCAGCTTCCTGATAGATCCAGCCCAGGAAGTAGCGCGCGTCCGGGCGATCGCCACCGGCATCGAACAGCTCTTCGACCAGGGCGATCGCCTCTTCGAGGTGACCATCTTGCTGCAACTGTTGCGCCTCGCGTAACGCGGAGGCGACCTGTGCGGGATCGACCCGTCCGTAGCCGTCGTCGCGTCCGCTACGCCCGGATCGCCCATCCTTCCAGTCCTGGTCGTCTTCCCAGCCCGCCGCCGACCTACCCATGCGCTCAACTCCCAACCGTGCCTGGCGACACCTATGAGTGTAGCCCAGGATCGTCCCAGCCTGACGACCGAGGTCGCCGGCTGGCGATGCTCCTGGGCCGACCGTCATCGCGCTACCGTGCCAGCACCCAGCCCGCGAACGGGGGATGCCGCGAACGGGGATGCCGAGCCGGGATTGGCTCGCGCGCCATGCAAGGCGCTGCCTGGCCCCAGAGAGAGCCATACCCGCGAAAAGTATAGCATACGGAGCAAACGAGTATACGCCCATCCGGCGCCGATCGGTTTCACGGTGGCTGAATCCTGGCGCCGTCAGGGCTCGTGGGCCAGACGACCCGATACAATAGTACTACGAACCGGATGTGGCAGGTATCACCGCCCCTATGCCTGCTGGTCTCGATTGACGGACCCATCGTGCCGCCGTAGAATGTGCGCGGATCAGCCGGCGGAACCGGCGGAGGCGCTCATGGGTCTGACCGCGCGTATCTTCATCAGTCACAGCCGCGAAGATCTGGTCTGGTGCCGGGCATTTGTCGAGGCATTGCGCTGGGTGGGAGCCGATGTGTCGTATGGCGAGCAGCGCCCGTTCGCCTGGAGCGAAGAGATCGAGCGCGACCTGGCCAACCGCTCGACGTTCATCGTCGTGCTCTCCCCCGCGGCAACCATCGCGCCCGAGGTCCAGGCGGCGGTAGCCGCCGCGCTCGCGCGGCAGACCCCACTGGCCGAGCGTCTCAGTCTGGGGGTCATCGCCGGGCGGTGCGTGCTGCCGGCGCGCTGGGCCGCGCTCGAGGTGCTGAGCGGGCCACGCAACGCTGAACTGAGCGCCACGGCGGCGGCGGCACGCGTGAACGACCGGCTGGCGGCGGCGGCGGCGCGCACGCCACCGGTGGTGGGTTCGGGGGCCGCCGGACCGGGCGAGGTGGCGCGCGCGGCATGGGAGCGCGGCGAATATCTGCGGGCGCAGCACCAGCCGGCGGAGGCGCTGGCGCTCTACGAACGCGCGCTGGCGGCCAATGATACCCAGGGGCTGCTGTGGTTCGGGCTGGGCAGCGCGCTCGTCGATCTCAAGCGCTATGAGGATGCGCTCGCCGCGTTCGATCGTGCCGTCGCGGGCGACGCGACGCTGGCGGTGGCCTGGTACGCGAAGGGGCAGATATTCGCCGTGGTGGGCGCGTTTCCCGAAGCGGTGGAGGCGTACGAGCGCGCGCTGCGTATCCACGCGGGGATGACGCAGGCGTTGATCGGCCTGGGCGACGCGCTGGGCGTGCTGCGGCGTTACGCCGAGGCCCTGGAGGCCTTCGAGCGCGCACTGACGCTAGATCCTGCGCTGGCGCCAGTGTGGAATCGCAAAGGCAATATGCTCCAGATGCTCGAGCGCCAGACAGCGGCACGCCAACGGTCGCGCTCGCACAGCGGCGACCGGCAGGCCGATCCGCCCCAAACGCGCGATTGGCTGGCCGAGGCGCTGGAGGCCTACGAGCAGGCGGTACGGCTCGATCCACGGTTCGCGCTGGCCTGGAGCAATCTGATCCACTTGCTCGAAGCATTCGGCTGGGACGACGAGGCCGACGACGCGCGCGACCAGCGCGACGAGGCGCTGCACGCCACGGTGATCACCCCCGATAGTTGATGAACTGCAATGCGACCGGAAACTCCTTGCCTTTCAGCAGCGCGATCACGGCCTGCAGGTCATCGCGACTCTTGGCGACCACCCGCACCGCGTCCCCCTGAATCTGCGGGCGCGCCTTGGGCAAATTGTCGCGGATCAGTTTGCTGATCTCCCGCGCGAGGTCCTGCGAGATACCCTCTTGTAGCTCGATGGTCTGGCGCACCATGCCCCCGCTGGCCGGCTCCACTTTGCCTGGCTTGAGAATCCGCAAGTCGAGTCCGCGCTTGACCAGCTTGGATTCGAACACATCCAGAACACTTTTGAGCGTAAACTCACTGGCCGTCGTGATCGTCAGACTCTTCTTCTCGTGCTTGATCTCGGTCTTCGTGTCCTTCAAGTCGTAGCGCTGGCTCACCTCGCGCCGCGTTTGGTCCAGTGCGTTGACCAACTCCTGTTCGTCAAACTGCGACACGACATCGAAGGAACTCTCGCCTGCCATGGATGCTCTCACGATCTTTCTAACGCCGTGCCTGGCTTGTGGCCCGCCCGCGGCATGGTGCATACGACATTCGGGTACTCTGCTTGCGTGCCCCATAGTGGCGACGCTGCGCTAGGGGTGTGCGCTCCGAGCCCCCGTTATTCCTCCGTCAACCGTAAGGCGTTTCGCGGTTCCGTCGTGGCGCACGGGTGTGCGCTCTGGGTCGCGTTATGCGTTCGCCTCCCACCGCACCGCGTATGACCGGTTCGCAGAACCAGCGTGCTGTCACCTCCCCAGTGAACCGCAATCCAGGATTATTGTAGCGCATGCCGGCGTGGGTCCTCAAAGCTGGATCGCCGTCGG
>DASYGC010000536.1:0-6594 GCA_036000225.1 Ktedonobacterales bacterium
ATGCCATATGCACCGCAGTCTATGCGCTGACATCCTGCCCGGTGTTGACCTCAACGTCGCGGCGCGTACTCCATGCTGGTATGGCATACCAGACAGCGAGCTGAGTATCATACTCGAGCGTTCCTACCACCCGCAAGTCACCGCCATCCAGCAATACACTCTCCCCAGGTTGACAGCTGGTCAGACGATCTCCATTGGGAGTGCCAACTTCGCCGAGTACAACGCGTTGCTGTGGATCCATTTGCATGGTGTTGAAATCGACCACGATGCTGCGCAAGGCTTCGATCCTCATATGACTCCAGTTCATGACCTATTTTGCCACTGTGCTGTATCGCAAACAGTCTATCACCGATGCCCAGGCGCACGGTGAAGCGGATAGCGTACAATCACGAGCATGAATCCGGCGACGGCAAACGGCGAGCGGCCAACACAGCGGCGAGGGAGGAGCGCGATCATGGACTTCAGCCTGACCGACGAGCAACGAATGATCCAGCGAACGGTGCGCGAATTCGTCACGCGCGAGTTGCTGCCACTGGAGCCGGAGGTGCTGCGCCGCGAGCGTGAGGGCCAGGTGGGCATTGACCGCGCTACCATGCGCCAGTTGCAGCGCAAGGCCAAGGAGATGGGCTTCTGGGGCATCAACACGCCGGAGGAGTACGGCGGCGTCAATCTGGGGCCGGTGATGACGGCACTGGTGTATATGGAACTGGCGCGCTCGTTCCTCCAGTTCACCTTCGGCGGCTCGGCGGATAACATCCTCTACGAGAGCAACGCGGAGCAGAAGCAGCGCTACCTGCTGCCGACGATCAGTGGCGAGCGGGTGTCATGCTTCGCGCTGACCGAGCCGGGGGCCGGCTCGGATGCCGCCAACATTCGCATGTCCGCCGTCAAAGACGGCGACCACTGGATCCTGAACGGCGAGAAGATCTTCATCACCAATGGCAACGATGCCGACTTCGCGATGGTCTTCGCCGTGACCGACGCGGCCAAGGGCGCGCGCGGTGGGGTGACGTGTTTCCTGGTGGACCGCGAGATGGGCTGGCGCTCGGACTACATTCACACCATGGGCGAGTGGGGACCGGCCTCGCTGTACTTCGAGAACGTGCGCGTGCCGGCGGCCAATATCCTGGGCGAGCCGGGGCAGGGGTTCACGCTGGGCATGCAGTGGATCGGCCAGGGGCGCTGGATCATCGCCGCGCGCGCGGTAGGCGCCGCCGAGCGGCTGCTGCAGATGGGCATCGAGCACGCCAACACGCGGCAGACCTTCGGCGAGCCGATTGGCGAGCGCCAGGCGATCCAGTGGATGATCGCCGACTCGGCGGTGGAGATCGAGGCCACGCGCTGGCTGGCACTGCATGCGGCGTGGCTGGCGGAGCAGGGCAGCGACACACGCCACTATGCCTCGATGGCCAAACTCTTCGGCGCGGGCATGGCCAATCGCGTGGTGGACCGTGTGCTGCAGATCCACGGCGGCATGGGCTACACCAAGGAACTGCCCATCGAGCGCTGGTATCGCGAGATGCGCGTTTGGCGCATCTATGAGGGTACCGACGAGATTCAGCGCTTCATTATCGCGCGCAACCTGCTGCGCGGTCACGTCAAGGTGGGCGAGCTGATGGGTTAGCTCGCCTGTTCGACCAGCTCGCGTTCCCACACCCGCACGACGCCACGCGTGCCATCGAAGGCATCGAACACACGCAACATGGTGCGCTCGTACATCGGGCAGGGCAGTTCGTCGCGCCCGAAGAAGCCCAGCGCGCCAATCTCCGCGTCGGGCGCCCACGGCGACCGCCCGATGGCGGTCGCCGCGAAGACCAGAATCAGGCGATCGCTGGCCGGGGTGGAGTACAGCCCAATCAAGTCGCCCACCGTCACCACGTAGCCCGTCTCCTCGCGCACCTCGCGCGCCACGGCTTCCGCGGGCGTCTCGCCGCGCTCCACATGCCCTCCGGGCAGCGTCCACTTGCCGATCCCGGCCTGCTGTCGCACACAGAGGATGCGTCCCCGCTCGTCGAAGATGGCCGCGCATGCGCCGACCACTGGCATCTGTCGCTCTCCCTTTCCCTCGGGCTACGTTCCCGCTGGCCCTATTCCTACTCGCTACGTTCTTTCTGGTGACAGTGTGCCTGATGGGGGAGCGGAGCACCACGCAGATTCCGTAGATTCGCCCGCCGGATCGCCCGCAAGACGCGTGGACGGCGCCGATCGGTGCCGGCGAGGCATGGTGCTCACCCGATAACAGCATGCCATAGCAGCGTTAAGAGCGCGTAAAGGCTGGGTTAATGTTCCGCTGAGGGCAATGTGGCCTCGCGCGCGAAAGTACCAACGGCGCGCGGGTGCTTGACACCGGAGAACAAACGTACTACCATCCGGGATACACAAGCGGACATCGCGGGAGATGCTGCCTGATGCGCGTTGCGGATGAAGCCTCTGCCACGCCCCAGAACGACGCTACGCTACACCTGTGCGCCACGATGCAACCGATAACGAGCCCAGAGCGCACACCCGTGCGCGACTACGGAGAACGGGGACGGGCCTACCCGACAGTCGAATGATGCGTTCCGGAGGAAGATGTGATGCGCGACTCGGAAGAAGCCCCACGCAGCGCCACCAGAGCGACGCTGCGCAACACCCGTAGCGCAGCGTCGCCACTCCGCAACGCGGGGCGATCACTCGAAAGTCGTATGAAACGCTTGCGCGCGCGGCCAGAGTGGCAATTCTTCGCCATCCTACCCAGGGCCGATCGCGCCCTGGCGGTCGCGTGGTGGACGGCGCTGGCCGTGCGCGGCGCGCTGCCGGCGGTCTTTGCCATCGCCACGGGCGTGCTCGTCGGCGCGGTGCAGCGCCAGGCCAGTCTCGTGGCGCCGCTGGTGCTCACCGGGGTGGTGTTCGTGCTGCTCCAGGTGCTCACCCCGGTCCATACCGTCATCAGCGCCAACCTGGGCGACCGCACCGCCGCGTGGCTCTACGACCAGCTAACCGAGGCCTGCGTGGCGCCGCCTGGCCTGGGCCATCTCGAAGACGCCACGCTCACCAACGACCTGACCATGGCGCGCGACTTCGACCTTGGGATCACCGGTCCACCAATGTCGCTCAACGTGGACTTCATCGCCGCTGGCCTGGTCGAGCTGATCGGCGGCATCGCCTCGGCGCTGGTGCTGCTGGCCTATGCCTGGTGGGCGGCGGTGCTGCTCGCGGGCGCGTGGCTGGCGACCCACTGGCTGCTGCGCGAGAGCGCCGTCTGGCGCGACCGCAACACCGAGGAGGTGCGCGGTGCGCAGCGCGAGGCCGACTACACCTACCGCCTCGCGGTTGATCCCCCGGCTGCCAAAGAACTGCGGCTGTTTGGCCTGGCCGGCTGGGTGCTCGAACGCTTCATCGCGCGGCGCACGCGGCTGCACGAACTGCAATATCGCGCCACGCGGCTGCGCGAGCGCTCGGTGCTCTGGAGCTTGCTGCTGGTGCTGGGCGCCAACGCCCTGGTGTTCTGGTCGCTCGGCAGCGCCGCCGCCAGCGGCGGCATCAGTCTCGGCGCGGTGGTCGTCTACGTGCAGGCGGCGGTGGGCGCGAGTCTGATCGCCTTTGGCGGACTCAACTGGGCACTCGACGGCGCGGCGGCGCCGGTGGCCGCGGCGCTGCGCCTGACGCCGGCGATGCGGCGCGCGGGCGCGCTGGCGGCGGGCAGCCGGCCCGCGGCGGGCATGCCGGCGCATGCCATCCAGCTGCGCGATGTCAGCTTCACCTACGAGGGCGCCAGCGCCCCGGTGCTCCAGGGGCTGGACCTGACGATTCCCGCCGGGTCGTCGCTGGCCATCGTGGGGCTGAACGGCGCGGGCAAGACGACGCTGGCCAAGCTGCTCTGCCGCCTGTACGACCCACAGAGCGGCGCCATCGAGGTGGACGGCGTGGACCTGCGCGACCTCGATCTGGATGCCTGGCGCGCGCGCATCACCGCGGTGTTCCAGGATTTCATCCGCTTCGAGCTGCCGCTGCGCGCGAATGTGGCGCCCACCGGCGCCGACGACGACACGATCCGCGCCGCGCTGGTGGCGGCGGGCGCGGAGGATCTGGCCGGCCTCGATACGGTGCTGGCGCGCGGCTACAGCGGCGGTACTGACTTCTCGGGCGGCCAGTGGCAGCGCGTCGCCCTGGCGCGCGCGCTGTGCGCGGTGAAACTCGGCGCGGGTCTGGTGCTGCTCGACGAGCCAACCGCCCAACTCGACGTGCGCGGCGAGGCCGAGATCTTCGCGCGCATGCTCGCCGCCACCCGGCAGTGCACGACGATCCTCATCTCCCATCGCTTCTCGACCGTGCGCCATGCCGACCGCATCTGCGTGCTCGAACAGGGCCGGGTGGTGGAGTTGGGCTCCCACGACGAACTGATGGCACGTGGGGGCCGCTACCATACCATGTTCGAGCTGCAGGCACGGCGCTTCGCGCTTGGCCAGGAGGACGAGGAGGAGGAAGCAGGGGTGACGCATGAAGCGCTCAGTTGACGATATGCCCCCGGCGCTCCCCGCGATGTGGCGGCTGGTCAAACTGGGGTACAAGCACGAGCCGTGGCTGGCGGGGGCAGCGTTCGCGCTGGCGCTGCTGGCCGCATTGCCCGATGCGCTGCTGGTGTTGTTGCTCAAGCTACTCAGCGACGGCGTGCTGGCGCACGACCGTGTGCTGTTGCTGAGCGCCGCCATCGGGCTGGGTGTCGCGGCCACGGCGACGTGGTTCCTGCGTACAGTGAGCACGCGCGTGCAGCGCAGCTTCCGCGACAAGGTCACCATCGCGCTCGAAGCGCACGTCGCGCGCCTGCAGGCGTCGGTTGCGACCATCGCGCACCAAGAACGGCCGGACTACCTGGATCGCCTCGCCGTGCTGCGCGACCAGGTGTTTGTCCTCGATCACCTGTACATGTCGCTTTTCACGACCTGCGGCTGGGTGCTGCGGCTGGCCGTCACCATCGGGCTGCTGGTGACGATCCACCCGCTGCTCGCGCTGCTGGCGCTCTGCGCGCTGCCGACGGTGCTGACCTCGGCCTGGCGGCCAGCGGTCGAGCGCGCGGCGCAGGAGCGCGGCGCGCAGGCCAGCCGCCTCGCGCGCCATCTCTTCACCCTCGCCACCACCGCGGCGCCGGGCAAAGAATTGCGCGTCACCGGCATTGGCCCACGGCTGGCGCGACAACGACGCGCGGCCTGGGAGCGCTGGTATGGTCCCGTCGCGCGGGCACGCTGGGGCACCGCGCTCTGGAATACGCTCGCCTGGGCCATCTTCGGGCTGGCCTACGTCGGCGCCATCGTCTTCGTCGCATTTGGGCTGCGCGCCTCGCCGGGCAGTGTGCTGCTGGTACTGGCCGCCGGGGCGCGGCTCTCGGCGTATATTGGTGCCACGGTGGGCGAGATCGGCTTTCTGCGTGGTGTCTGGCTGGATGGCTCGCGCCGCCTCGCCTGGCTGGAGGACTACGCCGCCGCGCTCGTCGCCCACGCCGACCAGCCCGTGCCCGACCGGCTGCGCGATGGCATCCGCATCGAGCATCTCTCCTTCGCGTATCCCGGCACCGAGCGTCTGGTGCTCGACGATATCACGCTCGATCTGCCCGCTGGTACGGTGGTGGCCATCGTCGGCGAGAATGGCGCCGGCAAGACGACGCTGGTGAAACTGCTGGCCAAGCTCTACGCGCCAACCAGTGGGCGCATCCTGATCGAGGGCGCCGATCTGGCGCGCATGCCCGCCGAGGAGTGGCGCGCCCGGCTGGCGGGAGCCTTCCAGGACTTCTTCCGCTTCGAGTTCCGCGCGCGCCATTCGATCGGCGTGGGCGATGTGCCGCGTTTGGAAGACGAGCCGGCGGTCGTTTCAGCGGTGGGTCGCGCCGGCGCCGATGATGTGGTCCAGCGCCTGGCCGCCGGGCTGGAGACGCAGCTCGGCCCGACCTGGCCCGAGGGCGTGGAGGTCTCGTTCGGCCAGTGGCAGAAGCTGGCGCTAGCCCGTGGCTTCATGCGCGAGCATCCGCTGCTGCTGGTGCTCGACGAGCCGACAGCGGCGCTCGATGCCGAGACCGAACACGCGCTCTTCGAGCGCTACGCCGATGCCGCCCGCCTGGGCAACCACGCCGAAGCCGGGCGCATCACCATCCTGGTGTCTCACCGCTTCTCGACGGTGCGCATGGCCAACCTGATCGTGGTGATGGACGGCGCGCGCGCCGTCGAGGTGGGCACGCACGACGAGCTGCTGGCGCGCGGCGGGCAATACGCCGAGCTGTACGGCATCCAGGCGGCGGCGTACCGGTGAGGGTCAGGTGGTCGGTTACCCCATCCCCAGTCGCCGCGCGATGGCGCCGTCCACTGGATAGACGCGATCGCGCGGCAGCAGCGCGCGTGCCCGGTCGCTGTGGCCGCCCGGCACATGCGTGTGGATCGTGCGCACCAGCGGCGTGATATCGCGGATCGCGCGTGTCCACTCATTGACGTAGCGCGCGACGATGTGGCGGCTCAGCCCCACCTGGATGGCCCGCGCGTCTAGCGCCTTGCCCGCCAGCGTGCGCTCGGGATCCCACTGCACGCGCACCGGCGCGGCGGCGAGTTGCGCCTGCCAGTCGTCCACGTC
>DASYGC010000537.1:0-3125 GCA_036000225.1 Ktedonobacterales bacterium
TGCGAGCCAAAGAGCGAGAGCAACTCCGTTGCGGGTGAGCCGCAAAACGGACAGCGCGGGTCCGGGCCGGACGGCTCACCCGCGAAAGCATCTGGGTTCACTGGTGTTCTCCTGGGAGCGCCGCCACCGCGCTGACGCCTGGCCGGTGCAACCGATAGGTAGCCGGTTCCCAGTCCTGCCAGGGCAGTGGCGCCGTGAGTGCCCACCTGTCGTCGGCGAGCCGCTCTGCTGGGAGGGAGAGGCCCGTGGCCACGATCGCGGGGCCGATCGTGCTCAGCAGCCGTGCGCGCAGCCCATCGGGCGAGGCATCGAGCACGCGCTGTTCCAACAGCGCACCAGGGGCGTCGGGCGGGCCGAACCAGCAGAGCGTTTCATCCCAGAAGCGACGCAGCGCATGCTCCACCGCGGCGCGCATGGCCGGTGCGCCGTGTGCTAGCCGGCGCACCCAGGCTTCGCCGTGCTGCGCATGCACGCGTTCCTCCTGCAGCACCTTACGGCCGCGGGCGGCGAGTGGCTCGAATGACGACGCGAGCGCGGCCTGAAAAACGGTGGAGAGCGCGCCATCCAGCAGGAAGTTCGCGGCGACGAAATCTTCCCAGCCGCCGAATGGCGCGTCGAGCACGGCCAGATGCTGGCGGTGGGTACGCGAGTCGGGGTCGATCTGGCGCAAATCGCCCCCCGGCGGTGCCAGGTCGCGCAATAGCGGGTAAATTGCCCGCGCGTGGCCAAGTTCATCCTGCGCCATGGCGGCGGCCGCGACGCCGGATTCGAGCGTGGGCGCCGCGCTGCACCACTCGGCATAGCGCCGTCCGAGCACATACTTGTTGTCGGCCAGGCGTGCCACCAAGTCGAACAGTGCCTGGTTCGCCACTCGCGGACCATGGTCCATCGCCGGCCTCCTTGGTCGGTGCTATGAAGCGATGACCGTGATCACGGCATCGCGGGGAACAACCGCCATTTCCACCCAGGCGAATTCATCGTAGATGGTGCGCGCATAGACCTGCGCCAGTTCGACCTCGTCGGCGGTGACGGTTCCCACCTGGTGTAGTGGCTCTTCGTAGCTGCGCCGCGCCAGCACCAGCCAGACGCGATCGGCCATGATATGCGCGTGCGCATGGCCGCGCCGCTGTCCAGCCGGCTGAGCCGACCGGCTGGCCGGTTGCGCCGCGCCTCCCATGCCTGGGCGCGCGCGCCGGGAGCCGCGATCGGTGGGGGTGCGAGCGCTCATACGGCCACCCCTCCCGCGAGCAACGCATCGCGTCCGTCTTCGGTCAGGCGCGCCTTGGTCCACACCGGCTCCCAGACCACCACGAGCTCCACCTGCTCGATCCCTGGAATACGGAGCAGGCGGGTGCGGGTATCATCCTCGATCATGTCCATCGCGGGACACCCCATCGCCGTGTAGGTCAGATGGACGGTGACGGTCGAATCCCGGCGGAAGAGCTCGACCACCAGCCCCATATCCACGATGCTGATGCCCAACTCGGGGTCGGGCACCTCGCGCAAGGCGTCCCAGCAGACATCGTGTGGATAGTCGGAGAAGCGCGCGCCAGTCGATGCGGCCGGCGTCATCAGCGCACCTCCTCGCCCATCAGACGGGCCAGGCCCTTGTTGCCGCGTTGCAACTGGTCGACAAACTCCTGGTTCTTGGGGCCGCGGCGCTTCCAGCGCACCAGCACATCGTCCCACGAGATCGCGCCATCGTCCAGCAGCCAGCGCTTGTGCGTTTCATCAAAGGCGGCGGGGAAGGCGCAGTCCACCACCCAGCGGTCCGCCGTCGCGTCAAAGTGGGCGGGGACGGTGAAGCCGTGCTCCACGCAGAAGGGCACGGCGGTGCTCATCCACTGCTGGCGCAGTTGATCGTTGCTCTTGCCCTTGAAGCCATAGTCCAGTTGCTCCGCATGCTTTTTCAGTTCGTCCGGCAGGCCGAACCACTCGACGGTCAGTAAGAACATCCAGTCCATCGCCGCCTGGATGCGCTCGTGTTCGGCTGGATCAGGCGCCAGCTTGCGGATCCATTGCTCGCCATGGCGCAGATGGAACGTCTCTTCCTTGTCCACCTTCACCAGCGCGCGCTTCCACGGTCCGAACGTTGTGCTCTGGAAGATATCGCTCAGCAGGATATAGCCAGCGCGATCATAAAACGCGTTGGCCACGATCAGCTCGTACCAGCTATCCAGCGGCACATCGAAGGCATATGGATATTTCCACTTCACTGGTTCGCGGCGATAGATCAGCTCCTCGGTATCGACACCGAGGTCGCGCAGCAGCCGATAGGCGATATGCGCGTGCCCCAACTCATCCTGGATGATCGCGATCGCCGACCCAAAGGTGTTCAGATTTGGCGCGTGCCGCGCGGCGTGGAAGTACGCCGGCGCGCTCACCAGTTCAGTATCGGCGGAAACGGTGAGGATGCGCTTCATCCCCTCCAGATACGTAGGGCTCATGTGCTCTAGCGATTCGACCAATTGCTTGCTCTGAATGCGCTCAAGCACCGCGCTATCACTGAGTAGAGCGGTCATCACGATCCTCCCATATGCGGCGCGGTCAGCGGTACAGCCGACGGTATAGCACTCAATAGTCCACTGGAGTGTACCCGCAGCGTGCCCACGGGTCAAGCGCGGCTGTCCCACTCACCACCGCTTACGCCAGGCGCACCTTGCCAGCCATGCGGGCAGGTGGCGCTGTGCGCTATCATGACGTATCGAGCCGCGTATGGGCAAGACGCTGATGCGCGACTGGGGCCGGGAGAGGCGAGCAAACTGGCATGAGTGAGGATGGCGACTCCTACATCGGACGGGATGACCCCGCCGAAGGGCAACGGCTGGCCGCCCAGCGGGTGGGCGGGCTGGACGAGCTGCGCGGCGGCCTGGCGCTGTGCGCATTGCCCGCGCGACCACGTGTGCTGGAGATCGGCTGTGGCGCCGGTAGCTTCACCCTGGCGTTGCTCGAAGCGCTGCCCGACGCGCAGATCGTCGCGTGCGATCTGAATGAGAGCCTGCTCGCACAGGCGCGTGCGGCGGTGCGTTCACTGGCCGGAGCGGGCACGCGGGTGCGCTTCGAGCGCGCCGATGCGGCGCGTCTGCCCTATGCGCCGCGCAGCTTCGACCTGGTCGCCTGTCGCT
>DASYGC010000538.1:0-5598 GCA_036000225.1 Ktedonobacterales bacterium
CGAGACCGACACTCAGCGCTTCATGCACCTGCAACGACATGCGCTCTTCGGCCTGCTGTTGGTTGTCGTTTCGTGTAGACTGATGGGATGCGCTGCCCCCGGGCACTCTGCACGCCTCGACTTCGTCATCCGATGGAATGGAGCGATCTACGAGATTCAGCGCACTCCGCCCAATGAACTCCAGCTCGCGATTGGACGTCAAGTGGCCGAGCACGCTCGTGCCCTGATCAATATCGCGGCGCTGCGGTTCCGCGAACCCCTCGAGCGCGCCTCGTATGAGCTGCACCTGTTGCCATAGGCCGTTCGCAATGGTTGGCTGGCTCATCCCGGCGCGACGAGTGGGCGGTCTCCCCGACACGCCGTGACGGCGGTGGCCATTGCCATCCATCGCGCCTGTGATGTCGATGTGAACTATCTCCGATGCGCCGTGATGCATTTGTGATCGAAACCTCTCACACTTGGTACAGTCGTGTGTCTACGGCGACTGCGTCACTCAGCACGTTAGCGATTCGGACGATTCAACGCGGATGACGCTTGTCCAGACGTCCAGAGAGGAGGTCCACGTGGCCTACCGTTTTCACGTCAACCAGCTATCATGTATCAATTGTGGCATCTGTATGGACCTGTGCCCGGTACGGTGTCTTGACATGACCCGGCCGTCGGGCGAGGGTGAGTTGGGGCGAGCCGAGGAACGAGTGAGTCCGATTCCCGGCGCTCCCGCGACTCGCTCCTGGATGATGCTCGCTCCCGTGCAGGTGGCTGCCTGTGTGGGATGCCAGGTGTGCGCCCAGGAGTGCCCGACCAACGCCATCACCATCGAAGCCAGCGTACCTGAAGTGCGGTACGCACGTCGGGGCGAAGTGACCCACCTTCCGCCGAAGGAGGGCTGGCAGCCGCTAGACGCCTACACGCGCGCCTTTCCGGATGAACCAGGCGAGGCTCCGTGGGGCGCAAACCACGGATGGCACGTGGCCGAACGGCACGACACCTGGCAGAGTTGGCGCACCTGGCTGGGTGAGCGCAAGGAAGACTTGCGAGCGCCTTGCCAGGCCGAATGCCCGGTGGGCACGAACGCCGGCCTGTACGTGAGTCTGATTGCGCAAGGCCGCTACGATGAGGCACTGCGAGTGGCGGCCGAGCCCAATCCGTTCCCGTCGATCTGCGGCCGTGTCTGCACCGCGCCCTGCGAGGATGTGTGTCGGCGCCGTGAGTTCGATGCTCCTATTGCGATCCGCGACCTGAAACGCTTCGCCATGGATCGCGGCTCCCCCTGGAAGCGCCCGGTCAAACCATCGGTCCATCAGCAGCGCGAGCGCGTGGCCATCGTGGGCGCGGGGCCCACCGGACTGAGCGCCGCCTACTATCTC
Organism: Ktedonobacterales bacterium; assembly: GCA_036000225.1. Lineage (GTDB taxonomy): Bacteria > Chloroflexota > Ktedonobacteria > Ktedonobacterales > JADMIN01 > DASYGC01. Next base: position 1,368 of record DASYGC010000538.1, read on the forward strand.
GCTCGGCGCGGGTACCAGGTGACGGTGATTGATGCCATGCCGGTCGCTGGCGGTATGATGGCGATTGGGATTCCCGAATATCGGCTGCCGCGTGCCGAGTTGAACCGAGACATTGACGCGATGCGCGACCTCGGTGTCGGGTTCCGGCTGAACACTGCTGTTGGCCGCGACGTCACGCTCGATGAGCTGCAGCGCGAATATGAAGCGGTGCTCCTCGCCGTAGGCGCGCAGCGCAGCCAGCGACTGGGAATCGCCGGCGAACTGGAGTATCAGGGCGTCATCCCGGCAACGACCTTCCTCAAGAACTACAACCTCGATCCGGCTACCCGGATCGAAGGCGTCGTCGCGGTAATTGGTGGCGGCAGTACCGCCATGGACGCCGCTCGCTCGGCACTGCGGGCCGGTGCCAGCAAGGTGCATATGCTGTATCGCCGCACCCAGAAGGAGATGCCTGCCCAAAGTGAGGAGGTGCGGGCTGCGCTCGAGGAAGGCATCGAACTCCACGAGCTCGTGGGCCCTGTTCGCGTCGTAGGCGCCAACGGCAAAATCGACGCCTTGCGCTGCCAGCGGATGGCGCTGGGATCGCCGGATGCCAACGGGCGTCGCAGACCGGAGCCGGTGCTCAATTCAGATTTCGACCTGCCGATTGACATGGTGCTGGTCGCCATTGGGGAGGCGCCTGACCCATCGTTCTTGCCGCCTGGCACCAGTGTCGAAGTGGCCGCGTGGGGTGGCCTACTCGTCAATCCAACCACCCTTTCGACCGGCGCACCGGGCGTGTTCGCCGCGGGCGACGTCACCTATGGCCCCAAATCCATTATTCATGCGGCCGCTCACGGGCGGCAGGTAGCGCGTACGATCCATGCCTATCTGCAGCGCCTGGATCTGCGCGATGTGAGAGATCTCCCAGAGGATGAGCCTCTGACGGCCTCCACACTGCCTTCTGACGGCACGATCACACTGGATCTAGAGCCTACTCCACGCGAGATGATGCCGTTGCGTTCCAGCGATGCGACGCGGGATCGCGCGGTTGAGTTCGCGATCGGCCTTACCGAGGAGCAGGCACGCCGCGAGGCGAGCCGATGCCTGCGCTGTGATCTTGCCTATCTTTGTCCGTCCATCAAGCCGATGAAGCGCGCCACGACGACCTCGGCAGGGGTTGCGCGCTAGCGCGTCGTTCGAGTCACCTTTTGAGGAGGTTCCGGCATGTCGATCCAAGATCTCGCGCAGGCGATCATCACAGGCATCAATGCGGGTGGGGAGCAGTTTCTGGAGGGCACACTCGCGGCGATGCTGCCTATCATGTGGATCGCAATTCTCGGGCTGCACCTGGGCCGCCCGTACATTCTGGACATGATCGATCGTTTCACGCTGCGGCTGGGCGCCGACCTGCTGTGGCTGGTCTATGTGGCGCTGCGTGATCTGTTGATCGTCTCGGGGGTGGTGATGAGCTTCATGTTCTTCTTCCCTGATGTCGTCATCACCGACAGACTCCCCCTTACTGGCGGTCTGGCCGCGGCAACGCTGTTCGCCGTTCTGCTGATCAAACTGATGGGCGATCCCGATCATGACCCGCGGGCGTTCCGTGCGGTGACCTACCTGCTGGGCCTCGGTGCGGTGTTCTACTTCGTCCCGTATCTGTTCGGAGTACAGGCCAGCGCAATCGCCACCGGTCAGGCGGCTACGATCAGCAGTTGGTTGGTAACCAGCACGAACAACGTCTGGGCCGTGGGTATCGGTTACGTCTCCACCGCGCTTCTGGCGGTGGAAGGTGCCCTTGCGGCAGCGTATGTGCTGCGCACAGGCGGCCGTGCTGAAGTGCCCGAGACATTGCCGACGACGACCACGGCTCGCTGATCACGAGCAACGAGTTCCGCGCCGCACACCCGGCAGCGCATGAGCCAGTGCGATGAGCAACAAGGAGTCGACCCATGAACCCCAACGATATCTCGACCGCCATCACCCAGTCACTTGTGCAGGGTGGCGCTCAATGGATGATCAGCACGATTGTGGCGTTTCTTCCCGCCCTGTGGACGATGACCCTCATGCTCCATCTCGGCAGACCATACGTCCTGCGGACACTGCGCCGCTGCGGCTTGCGTCTGGGCGCCGATGGGTGGTGGATGTCCTATCTGTTGATGCGTGACGCTGTGCTGGTCGTCACCTTTGCGTTGAGCTTCATCTTCTTCCAGCCGGCCATTGTGGCGACCGCGGCGCTGCCCATCACCGGTCCGCTGGCGGCACTCTGCTTGCTGCTGGCCCTAGCGGTCAAGCTCTTACGCCGCGTCGACGATGACGCGAGTGCATATCGCCTGGCGACACTCTTCCTGGTGGCGGGTGCCACGTTCTACTACCTGCCACTGGTCTTCGCCGTTGAGGCAACCAGCCAGGTGCACTTGAGGTGGCTCGTGACCAATCTGGTGAGCAACACGAATGTTTCCCTCGCATTGGGCATCATGTGGGTATCGCTGGCAGGACTGGCTTTGGTGCTCGGCTGGTTCTTCCTGCGCACTCTTGGTTCGGCAAGTCGGATGACGCCTCAGGTAACCGCGGAAGCGACTGCGGGCGCGACGGCCCCAGACCGCCAAACCGTCCGGGCCCGCTAGCCAGCACGTTCACGACGCGGCTGCTCTGGGGGCGAGCCGTTGAGTCCGCACCAATCATCTGTAGGATCAACGGCTCGCCATCCTTGCGGCAGTTTCGGCATCGTGTGGCGTGCCCCGGTTTGCTCTGCGACTTTGGTCGCAGACCCGCTTCGATGCGCGGATGTAGGAGTCTGAAGGGTGCTAGCACCGAAGATGCCCGGCAGCGGCGCGTGCCCGCGGCCGGCGCCAGAGTCAGGATGTACACCATGGAGACCGATGCGTCGAATCGAGTACAGGAACACATCTATGAGGCGCTACGTCGTGTCTACGATCCCGAACTCGGCGTGAACGTCGTCGATCTGGGTCTAGTCTACGGCGTTGAGGTGCTGCCAGATGGGCGGGCGACCATCACGATGACGCTGACAACACCAGGCTGCCCCATGCATGAATCACTGGCCCAGGGGGTAGCGGCCGCATTGGCCACCATCCCTGAGGTCACAGGTGGCGAGGTCCACCTCGTCTGGCATCCACCCTGGGATCCCTCGATGATGTCTGACGAAGGCCGTGCGCAGCTGGGGTACCCAGGCTAGCCGAGTACTCAGTCTAGACTGGATGTGACAAAAGCCCACCCGCACCCAAGTGCTGCTCAAGCTGGCCGAGAGCAGGAGGCAGATCGGACTGTGTAAGGCGTCTGCCTCAGCACCGTCAAACGGGTGTGCGTCCGCTTCCTGGACGGCGGTGTGGACGTGATGCTCACCGATTAGTTCCAAGAACGTCGACGCCAGGCACTCACCGGCGAGCAGCGGGCAAACCGGATCGCCATCGCCTGCAGCCCAATCTCCGACGGCCACGACCACTGGACCCTGCGGCTGGTGGCCCGCCAGGCCGTCGAGGTGGGGTTTGGTCGGGCGCATCTCCCCCGCGACCATCCGTGCCCTGTTGCGCAGAATCAGCTCAATCCGAAGCAGCATCGCCACTGGTGCATCCCGTCGGTAGGCACCGCGTTCGGGGCGCCGACTGGTGCGGGACCGCCTCACTACCCACGGAGCCGCCGCCCCGCTACGAGCACTGTCCGCCTACCCGTGCCCGGACTATCGCGGCACGCCTGGAGTTCCATTCCACGCCCAATCACGGCAGTTGGCTCTGTGGCGCCACTGGTGCGGCACCTCTTCTGATCGTCTGCGCCAACGTCACCACCAGCAGGACCAGCGCGATCCCAATGAGCAAGTCGTCGTGGCCGGACAAGACTACCATCACGGCAAGTGCTAACCCAGCAACCACCGTCTGCCAGATCGACGGCCGGTCGCGCCAGAGGATGACGACCGCCGAAGTCACCCCGGCCACGACCAGGCCCGCGTCGACCACGATGCCGGTTCCCAGCGCGGACGGCGCGGCGCACAAGGCCCACGCAAGAAGGAGCGGCAGCAAGTATGTGGGCGCAGGCGGCCGTGCCCACAACAGCAGGCCAAAGAAGAAAATGACCGTGGCGCAAGGTGAGATCGCAAACAGCGGGAGCGTGGAGAGCGGGTGCCCACCGAGCATCCCAATGATCGGGTAGGCGATGAGCGAGTAGCCGATAAACGCCGCACCCAGCACTGAGGCGATGTCTCAGCGCGGAGCAATCACCAGGTCGCGGCGTACGAGGC
>DASYGC010000539.1:0-5203 GCA_036000225.1 Ktedonobacterales bacterium
ATCCGCGTGCGTTGGCACTGGGCGGGCTGCTGTGCTGCCTGGCGCTGGCGTTTTCGCTGGCGCCGGTGGACTGGGCGGCGGGGTTGGGGGTGCTGGCGGTGGGTCTGCTGTACCGGGTGGCACGAACGGAGCTGTGGCCGAGGGTCCGACGGCGCGCATGAGCCGGAGTGCGCGGGTCGACGGGCAACGCGCCGGGCAGGAATGTGGGTCCGCGGGCGCGCATGATCTGGATTCGCGGCCAGCCCGCGATTGACGCCGCCGCCGCCAGGTTGTAGGATGGTACACGGCTGCCGAGCTGCGGAGACACCCCCGTGTGACCCGCGATCTCAGCGGTCTGGCGATTCGCGCACACTGAGATGGTGTCGAGCGCAAAGGAGTCTGCTTGTGACCAGCCCGTCTCGTCGCCGCCGCACGCCCAAACTCTACGCCAACATCGCGAACCCGTTGCGGCGCCTGAGCCTGGTCGTTCTCGATGCGCTGGATCTGCTGGTCTATGCGCTAGTTGGCCTGGCCTTCATCGGCGCCGCCTTGCTGGCGCTGGGGTTCAGTCTGGCGCATTTGCTGCTCAACTTCGGTGTCGCGCTGCCCCTGACGGGAGTGGTCCAGGATGTGCTCGACTTCGTGAGCGACCTCTTGCTGGTCCTCATCATCATGGAAGTGCTGGGCACCGTCCGATCGTACCTGGAGAAGGGCGACACCTCGGTTGAGCCGTTCCTGATCATCGGCATTATCTCCGCGACGCGCAGCATCCTCTCAATCGGCGCGCGCCTCTCAGTATTGGGCACGAAGGTGACCCCGGATGAGTTCCGCAACTCGATGATCGAGCTGGCCATTGATGCCCTGGTGATCATTGCGCTGGGCATCACGATGCGCATCCTGGTCAAGCCAGGTAACCAGCCAGCGGAAGCGGAAGGGGCGCCGGGCAGCAGCCAGCCGCCGGAGGGCGGCGACGTGCCCTGAGCGCGGACCGCGAGCGGCTAGCGCATCGAGATGGTGGGGCGCTATGCGTCGCCCAGCGTGTGCGCCCCCAACGCGCCCATGCGCGCCGCGCCGATGATGCCCGAATTGTCGCCGAGCTGGGTGCGCACGATCTCGACCAGGCGGCCGGGCCCTGGCAGCGCCACCTCGCGCGCCCGCAGGCTGGAGCGGTCGAACATCAGAGTCGTGGCCTCGATCAAGCCGCCGCCCAGCACAACGCGCTTGGGATTGTAGAAGGTGATGAGCGACCCCAGCCCCGCGCCCAGGTAGTCAGCCGCGTCGGTCACGGCCTCCGTCACCATCTCGTCGTTGGCATCCAGGCAGCGCGCGATGACCTTCGAGCGGATGGTGGTATCGCCAGGGCTGACCAGATCACGCAGCACCGAGCGGCGCCCGCGCGCCAGTTCGGCCAGCACCACGCGGGTGATGGCGGTGCGCGAGGCGTAGGCCTCCAGGTGGCCGCGCCCACCACAGCCGCAGAGGCGCCCATTGTATTGCACGATGGTATGGCCGATCTCACCCGCGGTGCCGGTGGCGCCGCGATAGAGCGCGCCGCCCTCGACGATGCCCGAGCCGATGCCCGTGCCCACAAACACGCAGACGAAATCATCGACGCCCTGGGCGGCGCCGTAGTGCTGCTCACCCAGAGTGGCGACCTCCACATCGTTGCCCAGGGTCACGGGCAGGCTGAAGCGGTTCTCCAGCAGCCGGGCCACGGGGAGGTTGTTCAATCCGGCGCTCAAATTGGGTCCGGTGAGCAGGATGCCATGCTCGCGGTCAACCTGGCCGGCGACGCCGATGCCGATGGACGCCAATGGGCTGCTGTTCGGCAGGTCGGCGGCATCAATGGCATCCTGGACGACGGTCATCAGTCGATCGGTGAAGAAGTCGACACCCTTTTCGGGACGGGTGCGCTTGCGCCCGGAGCCGAGCACCTTGCCGGTCTCGACATCCACAACGCCCGCCAGGAGCTTGGTGCCGCCAACGTCGATGCCCACGGCGTATTGCTTGCTGGTCATGTGCTGTGCCCTCCCTGTGGGGTATCCTCGTGTCCTCGTGCCCTCGCATGCCGGCCCAACGCAGGCGGCTGGATCGACTCACCGGGTGCTGTCTGGTGCTGAGTATATCCGACGCGAGAGCCTGGCGGCGCTGGCGGGGGAAGAAGGGCGGGTATGGGCCGATGCCCATAGCGTCGCCGGTGCGGTAGACCACGTCGCTGCCACGCTGGATGATGGCGGCGAGCTCCGCGCGTCGGGCGGGCGGATTGCCATGGACAGCGGTGAGCACGGCGCTGCGCGGGCCCGGGCCCGGTCTATCCCGTGGCCAGCGCCTGGACCATGCCAGGTACCTGGTGGACAGTGACGGGGTGGCCGAGGATGGCCTGCGCCACGCGCGCGAATGGCGCGGCATCACCGCTACACCAGAAGGTGTCGGTCGGGCGCGGTGGGCGGGGCGTCGCGGCGGGGCCAGATTGCGGGGCGGCCAGGAGCTGGCGTTGCGTCAGCACGGCGCGCGCGCGCCGGGCGATGGCCTCGCCGGAATCGATCACGGTTACCGCAGGGCCGGCCACGCGCTCGAAGACGGCGCGCATCGCCGGAAAATGGGTGCAGCCCAGCACGAGTTGGTCGATCCCGGCGGCCAGCAGCGGCGCGATATAGGCGCGCACGGCGGCCTCGACCGCTGGACCATCGAGCTGGCCGGCCTCGGCCAGCTCGACCAGGCGCGGGCAGCCCACCACCTGAACGTCTGTGTCACCTGCATGTTCGCGGATCAACTGGCGCAGATAGGCGCCACGCGCCGAGGCTTCGGTTGACGCGATGCCCACTTTGCCGGTGCGAGTATGCGCCGCGGCGGGCTTGATGGCGGGCACCACGACCACAATCGGCAGGGTGAAGGTGGCGCGCAGCGAGCGACGTGCCCAGACCGAGGCGGTGTTGCAGGCCACCACAATTAGCTTGGCGCGCTGGGCGAGCAGAAAGCGCGTCGCGGCAGCCGATAGCGTCTGGATCTCGCGCTCGGTACGCACGCCATACGGGCAGTTGCCGGTATCGCCGAAGTAGACATAGCGTTCGTCCGGCAACTCGCGCAACAACTCCGTCAGGATGGTCAGCCCACCCACGCCGGAATCGAAGATGCCGATTGGCGCGTTGTTCGCTTGATCCGGTGGCCAGTCTACCAACGCCTGATCTCTTTCTCCATGTCACCGGCCACCGCGATCGGTTCCGTTCGCATTGTAGCATGGCGCGCGAGCGAGGTCCGCCACCACACGCGGCGAGGGTCAGGGTGAGATCGTGAGTCGTGCGGTGGAGGCGTGGATCGCCGCTAAACCTCGATCGGGGCAAGCCGCGGCGCATCCGGCCAGTGCTATAATCTGGAACGCGTCCCGTTCGCGTTCCTGTGGGGGGAACTGGCGATGCGGCGTTGCTGATCGTGAGGAGCGCGGTATGGGCGGCCCGGATGGTGTGGATGGCATGGCGCGAATTCGACCGCTGGAACCCGGCGCGGCGGGGGCCGAGATGGACGCGTTGTTCGAGCGCCTGCGGCGGCAGCGTGGCAACATCCCCAACATGTTCCGCACGATGGCCTACCGGCCTGAGATCGCCGGCACGGCGGCGGCGCATCTGGCGGCGGTCTTCGAGACGGGCACCGTCGCACCACGGCTGAAGGAGATGCTCGCCATTCGGGTCTCGCAGATCAACGGCTGCCTGTATTGAATGGCCAGTCACACTGCTTTGGCAAAGCAGCTGGGAGTCGCGGCGGACCTGCTGGACGCGATGTATCATATTGATGAGCACCGCGACGAGTTCACGCCGGCTGAGCGTGCGGCGCTCGCACTGGCCGAGCGCATGACCACCGATGCGCATGGGGTCGATGAGGAGGTCTGGGCCGGTGTGCGCGAGCACTTCGACGCGGGGCAGGTGGTGGAACTGGCGGCCGTGATCGGCCTGTTCAATTACTTCAATCGTTTCAATGAGGCGCTGCGCGTGGCGGTGACACGGTCGGATCAGACGTCGTGACAGGCGCATGGCGCACCCGATGGCAGGTAGCGAGAGTAGATGGCACAGAGCACACCACGCAACGAGAAGTCCGCCGCGCCCGAACCGGCGTCCGAGGCGACAACTCAGGCGTCGCCTGAGGCGGAGGCGCTGGCCGCGCTGCTGGCGGATCTCGCGGAGCTGCGCGATTACCTGAGCGAGCGCGGTAGGCACACCTTCGAGTTGGCGCAGCGCTTCTTGCAGAATGCGCGGCGCGACGCCGCCGAACGCGCCTACGACGAGCGGCAGGCGACGATGCTTGAATACCAGAACTACATCTGGCACGAGATCGCCGGGCGGGTCGATCAGTTGCTCGCGCGTTACGCCGGTGATGATGGGGCCGTGGATGACGATGGCGGGACGAGCGGTGAGCCGGGCACCGGCGAGGAGTAGAGGTGTGTCGCAGACATCGCATGAGCCGGGAGAGCCGCCGGCGGATGGGGGACCGCGCCTGAGCACCGATCGTGTGATGGCGCATCTCTCCGGGCGCGGCATGTTCATGGCGCTGCAGCTCAGTGTGAATCTGTGCGCCGCGCTGCTGGGTCTGGGTGTCTTTCTGGTGCTCGTCAATAGCTGGCACGTCATCGCGCTGATCGCGGCGGTGCTGGGCCTGGGCTGTGCGGTGCTCGCTCGCAAAGCCATCGCGACGGGGATCGTGGCGTTGTTGCTGCTGCGTGTGCGCCGGCGCGCGCGCGAGCAGGGCGATCTTCCTGGTCACTAGCCCCAGGCAGAGGCTTTCCGGGTTGCCACCGCACCGCGATCAAGCAGACCTCTCCGTGTCGCATGGCAACGCGATCGAGCAAGGCGAGGAGCCATGGATCTGATCGTGATCGGTGGCGGCTGCTACGGCTGCTATCATACACGCCAGCTGCTCAAGGCGCAGGCCAGGGGCAAAATCGCCGTCGATCAGTTTGTGGTGGTCGATCGCAACCCCGCCTGTCGCGCGCTGAGCGCGTTCGCTGAGGAGCCGCTGGTGCGGGTAGTGCGCGCCGATTGGGCGAGCTTCCTGCGCGAACGCCTGGATGGCGTGGCGACGACGACGACGGATCGGCTGGTGCCGGCGCCGTTCGCGCCGCACCTGCTGTGCGATTGGCTGCTGGCGGCGGTGCGCGCGGATGCGCCGGGCAGCGTGGTGGAGCGTGGCGTCTGCGAGCTGGCGTTGGGGCTGCCCTACGAGCACGGCGATGCCA
>DASYGC010000540.1:0-5059 GCA_036000225.1 Ktedonobacterales bacterium
CGGCCACCGCGTCCACCGCGACGCCCAGCACGCTGGCCACGATCTGGCGCCAGAGGCGGCTGCGCGCGCCGCCACCGGAAATGCGAACCTGGGCGACACGCTCCAGCCCCGCCGCGCGCAGCAGATCGAAACTGTCGCGCAGGCCAAACGCGACGCCCTCCAACACCGCGCGTGTCAGATGGCCACGCCGATGGCGCACCGTCAGCCCCACGAAGGCGCCACGCGCCAGGGGATCGGCATAGGGAGTACGCTCGCCCGAGAGGTAGGGGAGGAAGACCAGGCCATCCGCGCCGGCGGGCGCCAGTTCCGCTTCCTTCAGCAGCTCCGCGAAGGATATGCCCGGCGCCAGCGTGTCGTGGTACCATTGCAGACTGCCGGCGGCACTCAGCATCACACCCATCAGGTGCCAGCGGTTGGGCAGGGCATGGCAGAAGGCGTGCAGCCGGCCCTCCGGCTCGATCAGCGGCGTGGCGGTGGGCGCGAAGACGACGCCCGAGGTGCCCAGCACCACCGAGACCACGCCTGGCTCGACGGCCCCGACCCCCACTGCGCCGGCAGCCTGGTCGCCAGCGCCCGCGACCACGGGGATTCCGGCAGGCAGTCCAGTGAGCGCAGCGGCGACGGCGCTCACCCTTCCGGTGACCTGTTGCCCTTCGAAGACTGGCGGCAGCCACGCGCGGGGAATCTCCAGCGCCGCCAGCAGCTCCTCGGACCAGTCGCGCGCGCGCGGATCAACGAGCAGCGTACCGGAGCCGTCGGCGACATCCGTGGCGTACGCGCCGGTCAGGCGCAGGCGCAAGTAGTCCTTGGGCAGCAGCACGTGGCGCGCGCGGGCATAGACCTCCGGTTCGTGTTCGCGTACCCAGAGGAGCTTGGGGGCAGTAAAGCCGGTGAGCGCATCGTTGCCCGTCAGGGCGATCAGGCGCGCGCGGCCCAGCCGGGCGCGTATTTCGTCACACTGCGCGGCGGTGCGCTGGTCGTTCCACAGGATCGCGGGACGCAGCACTTCACCAGCGGCGTCGAGCAGCACCAGACCATGCATCTGGCCGGTGAGTCCCACCGCCGCGATACGCGAACCATCCACACCCGGTTGGCCCAGCGCCTGCCGGATGCTGGCGATGCTGGCCTGCCACCACTCCGCCGGATCCTGCTCGGACCACAGCGGGCGCGGCGTGGAGAGGGCGATGGGCGTGGTGCCGCTGGCCAGCACGGCGCCGGCGCTGTCAATTACCAGCGCCTTGGCACCAGTCGTCGAGATATCAAGTCCCAGCAAGAGCGATGGGCGCGGCATGCGGTGGACTCCTCAGGCAAAACGGTGGGCGGATAGAGCATACCAGAGCATTCCAGAGCGGGATGGATAACGAAGGCCGAAGCACACAACCGAGCGCCACCACGCAAAACGGAGCCCATAGCGCATACGCAATTACGCATGGACGCCGAGCAGCAGTTCGATGGTCAACTGGTCAAGACGCTCGTAGGGCATGGCGCGCGCGGCGAGGGTGTTCCGATCGAAGATCGCCGTCTTGAGTGCGGCGGCTCTCGCGCTGGTGTAGCCGCCCTGGAGATCGGCCATGGCGCCATCGTCGGCGTGGATCTCGGCCAGCAGCGCCTGGATCTCCGCATCCTCGTTGAATTGTCGGGCCTTCTCCTTGAGGATCAGATAGGTGCGCATGCAGCCGCGCGCGAAGTGCTTGACATCATTCACATCGGCGCTGCGGTAGGCATGCGCGTCGAAATGCCGGCTGCCGGCGTAGCCAACGTCCTCCAGCAGCTTGACCAGGAAGAATGCCGCCTTCAGATTGTGGGCGCCGAAGCGGAAGTCCTGATCGTAACGGCCAAACGCCTGATCGTTGAGATCGATGTGGAAGAGCTTGCCGGCATCCCAGGCCTGGGCGACGGCGTGCACGAAGTTGAGGCCCGCCATGTGCTCGTGCGCCACCTCGGGGTTGACGCCGACCATTTCAGGGTGGTCGAGCGTGGGGATGAAGCCGAGCATCGCGCCGACCGTGGGCAGGTAGAGGTCGCCGCGCGGCTCGTTGGGCTTGGGTTCCAGCGCGAAGACCAGATCGTAGTGCTGATCGCGCACGTATTCGCACAGGAAGTTGATGGCCTCGCGCAAGCGCTTCAGACTCTCCAGCGGACTCTTGCCAGCATCGGTCTCGGTCCCTTCGCGACCGCCCCAGCAGACGTAGACCCGCGCGCCCAGTTCCACACCGAGGTCGATCGCGCGCATGGTCTTGCGCAGGGCATAGGCGCGTACCCGCGGATCGTGGGCGGTGAACGCGCCGTCGCGAAAGACCGGATCGGTGAACAGATTGGTTGTCGCCATGGGCACCACCAGGCCGGTGTCGTTGAGCGCCCGCTTGAAATCCTTGACAATGCGATCGCGCTCGGCGGCGGTGGCGTCGCTGGGCACGAGGTCGTTGTCGTGGAAGTTCACGCCGTAGGCGCCCACCTCGGCCAGCAACTGCACCAGCTGGATGGGCGTGAGCACCTGGCGCACGGGATCACCAAAGGGATCGCGGCCGATGTTGCCGACGGTCCACAGGCCAAAGGTGAAGCGGTCCGCGCGCCGTGGCTGGAAGGTAGGTGGCGATGATGATGCGCTGGCCATTCGCAATCCTTCTGTAGCGCTCCGCCGGGCAGCCGATGCACCGCGTCGCTGCCCACATCATACCGCACACAAGCGCGACATCCAACCGATGGCACGCGCGGCCCATTCCACGCGATCCGGCCCAGTATCTTGACAGTATCAATAAATTGATATAGACTATCATTAGATATTGACTCGCGACACATCGCGAAGGGGGAAAGGGTGTATAGATCATGACCATGCCTGGAGTGCGCAAGTGGTGGGCGCTGGGCGGATTGATGCTCGCCGTGCTGGCGGTTGGCCTGGATGGCACGGTGCTCAGTGTGGCGCTGCCCACGCTGGCGACCGCGCTGCACGCCTCAGAATCGGATCTCCAATGGTTCTTCTCAGGTTATCTGCTCGTGCTGGCGGCGGCCATGCTGCCGGTGGGATTGCTTGGTGATCGCTTTGGTCGCAAGAAGGTGATGTTGCTCGCGCTGTTTCTGTTCGGAGCGGGGTCGGCCGCCTGCGCCTATGCGCCGACGGCCGGTGCGTTCCTCGTCGCCCGGCTCGTGCTCGGGCTGGCGGGGGCGGGCGTGATCGTGATGGCGCTGTCAGCGCTTACGGTGCTCTTCACCAAAGAAGAGCGCCCTCGGGCAGTGGGTGTCTGGGCCGCCGCGAACTTCCTGGCTCTGCCACTCGGGCCCATCCTGGGCGGCTGGCTGTTGACACACTTCTGGTGGGGGTGGGTCTTCTTGCTCAATGTACCGGTCGCCCTGGTCGGGCTGATCGCCGCCTTCGCGCTCGTGCCCGAGTCCCGCGCGCCGCAACGCCCCGGATTAGATCTGATCGGGGTAGCTGCCTCGATCGCTGGTCTGGTCAGCCTGACCTATGGCCTGATCGAAGCCGGCCAGAAAAACTGGACCGATGCCAGTGCGGTGGTACCGATGGGCGCTGGCCTGCTGGTGCTGGCGCTGTTCTTCCTCTGGGAGTACCGGCTCAGCCGCCGTCCTGACGGCCAGCCGCTGATTGACCTCGCGCTGTTTCGCTCGGCCGCATTCACCTGGGGCGTCATTCTGCAGGCGATAGCGGCACTGGCGATGATTGGGGTCTTGTTCACGCTGCCGCAGTACTTTCAGGGCGTGCAGGGGGCCGATGCCATGGGCTCGGGCTTCAGACTACTGCCCTTGATTGGCGGACTGGTCGTGGGTGCGCTGCCCGCGGACCGCATCGCACGGCTGCTGGGGGCGAAAGTCACGGTGGCGCTTGGGTTCGCGATCCTGGCAGGCGGGATGATCGTCGGGTCTACCACCGAGGTAGCTTCAAGCGCTCCCTTCGTCGCGGTCTGGATGGCTGTCGTCGGAGCCGGCATGGGACTCGCCCTGGCGACCGCGGCCTCCGCCGCGCTCAGCGAGCTTCCGCAGGAGCGCAGTGGCGTGGGGGCCGCGGTGATGCAGGCGCTGCAAAAGCTGGGAGGACCGTTTGGGGCAGCGCTGCTGGGCAGCATCCTCACGTCGGCCTACGTGGCGCATCTCGATCTCGCGGGGCTCCCACCGGCTGCCGCGCAGGCGGTCCAGGGCAGCATCTTCGGCGGCCTGGCGGTAGCGCACCAGTTGGGGTCAGCGGCGCTGCTTGCCTCGGTCCGCGCGGCTTTCGTGCATGGCATGGACGTATCGCTTGTCGTTGCCGCAGGCATCGCCGCGGCGGGGTTGGTTCTCACCCTGGCGTTCCTGCCGGGACGCACCACCTCCACCGCGAGCGCGACCAGAGCGGTGCGGGAGGCGGAGTCGCTTGCCGCAACCCGATAGGATCGATTGCGCAGCATACAGGGGCGGGTGCGGTGAGTCAGAGGCGCTGCGATGAGTCACAGCCAATGCGGCGCTCCCTGCGGCCAGGCACGCCAGGTGTGCCTGGCCGTTTTCGCGTCATCATCGCGTACGGCGGGAGCGCAGGCTGGTACGCAGCCAGGCGCCCACCTCCCGCGCGAACTCATCCGGCACCTCGTCGGGGGGGAGCGCGCCGCAATCGAACACGTGGATTTCGGCGCGCGTGTTGTGCTGGCGGAAGCCGCGTGCCTGCTCCAGCGGGGTGAGCGGAGCATCTTTGCCCCAGACAAGCAAGATGGGTACCGTGAGGCGCTCGTAGGCACTGGTGACGGGGGTATCGAGTGTGCCGCTGATAAAGCTAGCAGGCGCGAAGCGCGCGCCGGGCTGGTGCGCGGTGGTGTAATAGTAGTCCACCAGCGCGGGGGTGACGGCATCAGGATCAGCGTAGGTCTGGCGCTTGAGAAAATAGCGAATGCTGGACCGCGAAGCGACAAGATTGTACACGCCCTGCCCCAGCAGTGGAGACCGCAACACCCCGCGCACGGACCGACGTACTGGCGACTCGCTTGGGCTATTCAGCGTCTCGATACCGGTTGGCTCGATGAGCACGAGCCGCTCGAACAGGTCGGGCCGCTCGTCGACCGCGCGAATGGTGAGCGCC
>DASYGC010000541.1:0-2708 GCA_036000225.1 Ktedonobacterales bacterium
AGGGAGAGGGGGCCAGGGGTGAGGTCGCGCCCGGCGCCAATGACCCAAGCGGCGTGGTATCACACAGCTATCCTATTTCTACGTCAGTACACATTGGTCCTTCCGACCTCATGAGATTGCGTATTCGCTGAGATCAGGCAAGCAGCGGCGCATAGCGCCCACGAGCCCCCGCGAGCATACCGCTGGCCGCCCTACGCCGCCCCGAAGAGCACCGCCGCCGCGAAGACCAGCGCCCCACCGCCAACCACCTGCGCCATGGACATCGCCCAGTTCGTGCCGAAGAAGCGATGCCGGATCGCCGCGATCAGCACCAGCTCGATGGCGACCACGATATACGCCGCGAGCAACGCGCCGTGAATCGTCGGGATGAGGAATGGAAGCGTGTGCAGCGAGCCGCCGATGAACGTCATGACGCCCGTCACGCCGCCGCGCACGAGCGGATTGCCGCGCCCCGTGAGCGCGCCATCGTCTGAGAGCCCCTCCGCGAAGGCCATGCTGATGCCCGCGCCCACCGCCGTCGCCATGCCCACGCGGAAGGCGTTGAATGGCACACCGGTGATGAACGCCACGGCAAAGATCGGCGCCAGGGTCGAGACCGAGCCATCCATCAGGCCCGCCAGTCCTGGCTGCACCACACGCAGCACGAAGCTGCGCTCCTCCACGTCGCGCTGATGCTCACTGATCGCGCTGGATGTCCCTTCCAACCGCCGCGCGACGCCCGGCAGGCCAGCCAAGCGAAAGAACATCGCGAGCAGTGATCGCGCGTTACGCGATGACGCCGCGCTCACATTCGTTTCCTGTTCCCTCATCGCCGGCGGCGTGTTGGCCTCTACCGGCGCGGGCTCGTTCATATTCAGCCCCATATACCTTCCAGCCGCCTTCTACGCTCGCTGCCCCACGCCAGACTCCAGCGCGCGAGCCAGCCGCTCCGCCGGCTGGCTTCCCTGCCCGTCCAGCGTGCGCTGGCACTCAGGGCAGTAACCAAAATACTGCTCCGAGTGCGAGACAATCCGATAGCCCGCCACCCGCTCCGGCACGCGATGCGCCGGCACGACGCCCTCAGGGGCGTCCATCACCCGGTGGCAACGCATGCACACCAGCTCAGCGTGGCCCGACGTGTCGGGGTCGAAGTGAATGCGCCCATCGCCGGTATCGAAGCGCCGGATCTCGCCCCATTCCACCAGTTCGTTCAGCACATTGTAGAGCGTCGCCTGCGAGAGACTGGGCAACTGCGGCTTCAGCCGGGAATAGAGGTCCTCCGCTGTTGGATGTGAGACATCATCCACCAGCGCCTTCCAGATCAGGATGCGCTGCGAGGTTGCCTTGCCGCCCTGGCCCCGCACCCGCTCGATCAATGCGTCAACACTTCGCATCGCAAACCACCTGCCACTCATGCTCCCAGAAACATGCTGGGATAAGGGCGCCTCATGTTTAGAATCAACTGTTATATAGAATGATTATAAACGAACTCGCGGCGCATGTCAAGCGCACGCGTGAGGCGCGGTTCTACCCAAAACCGGGGGTTGAGGAAAAGCAAGGGGACCACTACTGTTGTGAAGTCAAACCACAGCACAACAGGAGGGTCCCGGATGCAGTGTAGCGTAACCGTAGTGGTCGAGATAGGCCGCGAGGCAGGGATCGGGCAGCTGGAGCAAGCGGTATTGGAGGCGGGGCAACAGGCAATGCGCGAAGCGGTCAAGCAGGCAGTGCGTGCCTACGAAGCCACGCACATGGCGTGTCCGCAGTGTGGTGGAACGCAGAGCCAGGGCCAGGGGACGGTGGCGCGGCGGGTGTTGACGCGCTTTGGGCGGGTCGTACTGCACCTGCGTCGCCAGCGCTGCGGCGCGTGTGGGCGGCGCTTTCGGCCCGCCCAGGCCTGTTTGGCAGCGCTGGCGGGTGGGAATGTGACGCCGGACCTCGGAGCCGCCTGTGCGCTGGTCGGGGCGAGTTGGGCGTATGCAACTGCCGCCGGCGTGCTCCGCAGCTTGTGCGGGGCACAGGTCAGCGCCGAGGAAGTGCGCCACTGGACGAATCGCCTGGGGGACGTGGAAGCGCGCGCGCAGCCGGTGGAAGCCGAGCGGCTGCTCACGCCGACGGCAGCGCAGGTGCGCCAGGAGCGGGACGCGCAGGTGCGCCGCGAGCGGTTGGGGGAGCGCAACGCGCCTGCGCCGCCAACACGTCTAGTCGTCGGACTAGATGGTGGGTGGCTGCCCAGTTGTGAGCAGCACGGCGGCATGGAGGGCAAAATCGGCGTGGTCGCGACTGGAATCGAGCCAGTGGGCAAGCGCGGCCGCCACCGGCTCACCCCGCGGCGCTATGTCGCCACCTTTGGCGACAGTGCCCAAGTGGGTGCGCTCACCTATGCCGCCGCCACTGCGCTCGGCGGGGAGGCGGCTCAGGAACAACTCGTGTTGGGCGACGGAGCCGAGTGGATCAAGACGCAGGCCATGCTCCACTTCCCGCAGGCGCTGGGCATTCTGGACTGGGCGCATGTGGCGCGTGCGCTGCATAAAGCGATTCGCGCCGCGCGGCCCGGACGCGCCCATCGGGACCTGCGGCGTGAGTTGCACCGCAGCCTGCCAGACCTCCTCTGGCACGGCGACGTCGAGGCGACCCTGGCCGCCCTGCTGGCGTTACGTCCGACGGCAGCGGAGCCGGTGGCGCGCCTGGAGGACGCCATCGCCTATCTGCACAGCCAGCGCGCCTGG
>DASYGC010000542.1:0-4195 GCA_036000225.1 Ktedonobacterales bacterium
CTTCGAGATGATGCCGACCAACTAGAAGTGATGTCAGCGGGGCCCAGTATAATACGCAATCAACAGTTGGTCGCCCGGTGCGCGGACACGCTATAACTTCTCAGCGGGTGATTCGTATCCCAAGCTGACGGCACCTATCAACCCCGCACTCTAACATTGTAGCATGTGAGCGAATCGGGACAGTATGGCGCGGAAAACGCAAACACGACGTGGGTGGTGGCCGTTCAGACGGCGGAGTGGCGCCAAAGGCAGGGATGCGACCCACATTGCCCCGCGCCGCGTGCTGGCACTGCTGCGCCCGTATTCCGGGCGTCTGGTGGTGGCCGCGCTGCTGCTCATCATCACCAACGGCCTGGGGTTGGTCTTCCCGCTCGTCATTCGCACCCTGCTGAATTCGATCCTGGTCCAGCGCAACGCTCCCTTGCTGAACTGGGTCGTCGAGGTGCTGCTGGCTGTCTTCATCGTCCAGGCGCTGGTGGGCGCCGTCCAGGGCTACCTCATCACCTCCATCGGCGAGCGGCTGACCTACGATCTGCGCACAATGCTCTTCCGCCATCTGCAGCGCCTGCCGCTCAGCTTCTTCGATCAGCGGCGCACGGGAGAGTTGATGAGCCGCGTCACCAACGACGTGACGCTGCTGCAGGGCTCGCTGACCGGCAACATTCTGCCGATCGCTTCGCAGCTCGTCGTGCTCGTCGGCAGCATCGCCATCACCGCCTCGATCAACCTGCGCTTCACCCTGATCGCGCTGGTGGTCGCGCCGCTGGCCGGCGTCGTTGCGATGTTGCTGGGCCGGCGCATCCGCCGCACCACCCGTGGCGTGCAACGCGGGCTGGGCGAGGCCGGCATCGTGCTCGAAGAAGCCCTCTCCGCGCCGCGCATTGTCCAGGCCTACGTCCGTGAAGACTACGAAACCGACCGCTTTACCACCCGCATGCAAACCTCGCTGCGCGAGGCGCTACGCCGCGCGGGTTTCCAGGCATTGCTCGGACCGATCAGTGGTCTGATCGGCTTCGCCGCCGTCGCGCTGGTGCTCTGGTTCGGTGGGCAGGAGGTGCTATCGGGCCATCTGACCGCCGGCGACCTCGTCGCCTTCATCTTCTATCTGATTCTGGCCATCGGCCCGATCATCTCGCTCTCGGGGCTCTATTCGCAGATCCAGGCGGCGCTGGCCGCAGCCGAGCGCGTCTTCGAGCTGCTGGACGAGCCGATCGCGCCGCCACTGCGACAGTCTGGCGCTCAGCCCTTGCCCCCCATCGCGGGCCAGATCACCTTCGAGCATGTCTCGTTCAGCTATCCCGCCGCGCCCGTCGCACCCGACGCTGCTATATCACTGCAAGCCGCGGCACCCGCGGCATCTGCGACACAACCGCGTCCCGCCGTGCTGCGCGACGTCTCATTCAAAGTCGGCGCGGGGCAGGTGGTGGCGCTGGTCGGGCCCAGCGGCGCTGGCAAGACGACCACGCTCAACCTGTTGCTGCGACTGTACGAGATTGATGCGGGCGCCATCAGCGTTGATGGCCTGGACATTCGCTCCGTCGCCGTGCAATCGCTGCGTCAGCAGATGGCTCTCGTGCCGCAGGAGCCGGTGCTCTTCGGCGACTCCATTGCCGAGAACATCCGCTATGGCAAACTGGATGCCAGCGAGGCCGAAGTCGTCGCCGCCGCGGCCGCCGCCAACGCGCGCGGCTTCATCGAACAACTGCCCGATGGCCTCAACACCATCGTCGGCGAACGCGGCGTCAAGCTCTCCGCCGGCCAGCGCCAGCGCATCGCCATCGCCCGCGCCCTGCTGCACAATCCGCGTGTGCTGCTGCTGGACGAAGCCACCGCCTCGCTCGACAACGAATCCGAGGCGCTGGTGCAGGATGCCCTCAACCGCCTGATGCGCGGGCGCACCACCCTGGTTGTGGCCCACCGCCTGACGACGGTCGAGCGTGCCGATCTGATCCTGGTGCTGGATCAGGGCACGATCGTCGAGCGCGGTACCCACGCTGAATTGCTCGCCCGCGACGGCCTCTATGCGCGCCTCTATACCCGCGACTTCGCCGATCTCGAAGAGGCCGCCAACCAGATCGTGCGCACCTGGGAAACCGCTGGACTCAGCGATTAGTGGCCAGCCCTGGGCTGGCGCAGTCCCCCCTCAGGCAAGAAAGAGCAAGCCAGAAGAAGTTTTTGGACCCTCATGCCTTTATCATCTATCATGATTCCAGCGCGACGTAGGGGAAGACATCACAAGAGCCAGGGGGAAGACCAACATGACTGAACAGGCTTTCTCGCTCATCACCCTCCGCAAATACTGGGAGAACTCCCAGCAACGCCTCATTGCCACGATCACGCCCCTTTCATCGGAACAATTAGCATTACCCGTTGCGTCCCATCAGACGATCGGAGAGCTTCTCGCCCACATGATCGGCGCACGTTACTGGTGGTTTCACGAATGGATGGGTGAAGGAGCCTCCGATCTGGTTGACTGGGTGGTTCGCTGGGGCGACGACGAGCAGGCCATACGCGAGGCAGCGTCACTGGTTAGCGCGTTTGAGAAGACCTGGCATATGATATCTCCCGCCCTTTCTCGCTGGACTGCCGCCGATCTGGAACGCCTGGTTCCACCTCCGGCCTCGGTGGCAGAAAAGCGGTCTGCGTACACACGGGAGTGGATCGTCTGGCATGTTCTCGAACATGAGATCCACCATGGAGGCGAGCTTTCCTTAGCCCTGGGTGGCCATGGACTGCAAGGGATCGCCATGTAGGTGGTGCATCCGGCAAGCTTACACCACTGAAGGTAGCACAGTAATCTCTAGCTAGCGAGCGGGAATTGCCTGCGTCGCCCGCGCCTGCCCAAAAAGCACAGCGCAGATGATTGCGCACGGAGTGTCATCAGACAGCGTCCGCGCGGAACAACGACCGTCCGCGCAAGCGCTCGACCGCCGCGTCCAGCGTCTCGAAGCGTTTGGCGAAGCAGAAACGCACCTGGGTCTTGCCCAGCGCCGCATCGCCATAGAAGCTGCCGCCAGGCACGACGGCCACGCCGACCTGCTCGATCAGGAAGCGCGTAAAACTCACATCGTCGGGCCAGCCGAAGTGGCCGATATCCGCCATGATGTAGTACGCCCCGTCCGGCTTGAAGCACCGGAAGCCCGCCGACTCGAGTCCCGCCAGCAGCGCGTTGCGGCGCGTCTCGTATTCCGCCGACAGTCGCTGGTAAAACGCCGACTCGAAGCGCAATGCCGTGGCCACCGCCTCCTGCAGCGGTGCGGCGGCGCCCACCGTGACGAAGTCGTGTACCTTACGAATGGCCGCGGTCAGTTCGGCAGGCGCGATACACCAGCCCACGCGCCAGCCGGTGACACTGTAGGTCTTCGAGGCGCCGCTGATGGTCACGCTGCGCTCGGCCATGCCCGGCAGGGTGGCGATGGACACATGCTCGCGCGTGGCATCGCCGTCCCGGTACCAGATGTGTTCGTAGATCTCGTCGGTGACGGCCACCACGTTCCACCTACGGCAGAGGCCGGCGATATGCTCCAGTTCGGCGCGGGTAAAGAGCCGGCCCGTCGGATTGTTCGGCGTGTTGAGCACGATGGCCCGCGTGCTCTCGTTGAAGGCCGCCTCGACCTCGGCGGGATCATACGCCCACTCATAATCCGCCGTCGGATGCAGCGTCACCAGCCGCGGCGTGGCGCCGGCCAGAATGCAATCGGGGCCGTAGTTCTCGTAGAACGGCTGGAACAACACCACCTCGTCGCCCGGATTCAGCAGCGCGATCAGCGTTGAGATCATCGCCTCAGTCGCGCCGCAACAGACCGTGATCTCCCGCTCGGGGTCAATGTCGCGCTGGTAATCGCGTCGCAACTTATCCGCTAGCGCGTGGCGCAGCGAGCGCGCGCCCCAGGTGATGGCATACTGGTTGATATCCGCCGCGATGGCCTCAGCCGCCGCGTCTTTGATGGCCTGGGGCGCCGGGAAGTCGGGGAATCCCTGGGCCAGATTGATCGCATTATGCCGCGTCGCCAGCCGCGTCATCTCGCGGATCACCGATTCGGTGAAGCGTTGCGACTTCGCGCTCACCTGCGGCTGTCCGCCGGCCTCGTCTGGCTCCACGTCATCCCCCCTGGCTGCTGCTGCGCCGAACATCCGGCGGGTCCCGCCCTTCGGACAATGCTTTCAGTACCCGTTGCCCTATCGCATACCACAC
>DASYGC010000543.1:0-3764 GCA_036000225.1 Ktedonobacterales bacterium
TGACCCAGGTGGCAAGCAGATTGCCGAGGGTGACGGTACCCAGCGCGGGATGCGTGCCCGTGAGGGTAAACTGGGCGCGGGTGAGTTGGAAACGCGCCAGCGTCTCCAGGTTTGTCTCACGGGCCAGCGCGAAGGCGTCGAGCAGTTGCTCCAACGACTTGCCTTGCGACTCCTCGAACATCGCCGTCCGATCAAACGTCGGGAACGGCTGGCCCTCGCCGTGCTCGAGGATGATGCGCAGGCGGGGAATCCAGTCGGTGGCCTCGCCGTGCAACAAGTGCCCCACCACATCGTACGCGCTCCAGGTGTCGCTGCCCTCGGTCGCGCGGGTCCACGCCTCGGGCAAGCCCGCGAGCAGAGTTCGCAAGGTAGCTGGAGTACGCCGCATGATTGCCACTGCCTGCTCAAAGTCGTAGTCCATCGGTGCGCCTCCCGTCATGCGCATGCCACGAATGCTGTGTCGCGCACCTGATTGTAGACGCCAGAAGGGCGGAGCGCAATTCGCGGGCCATCGGTTGGGAGCGGTCTGTGCTACACTGTCGCCTACATTCAGGTAGCGCAGGCAGCGGCCGCGAGGTGGCTTGGTAGGCGCGATCGGCGCCACAGCCGGATTGAGCGCACGGAGGTTACCATGGCGCAGACCACGCGCATGTTCCGCATCTTCGTCAGCTCCACGTTCAGCGACCTGAAGGCCGAACGTAACGCCTTGCAGCAGCGGGTGTGGCCACGGCTGCGTGCGCTGTGCCAGCGGCATGGAGCGCGCTTCCAGGCGATCGACCTGCGCTGGGGCGTCAGCCAGGAGGCCAGCCTCGACCAGCAGACGCTGACCATCTGCCTGGACGAGATCGCGCGCAGCCAGCAGGCGTCACCCCGGCCCAACTTCCTGGTGTTGCTGGGCGACCGCTATGGCTCGCGGCTGCTGCCGGCGCAGCTTCCCGCGACCGAGTTCGAGGCGATTCGCGAGCGGGTGTCACCCGATGAAGCGGAACGACTGAAGCCCTGGTACGCCCGCGACGACAATGCCGTGCCGGCGGAGTATGTCTTGCAACCGCGCACCAAGCCCTACGACGACGCGCCGACATGGGCGCGGGAGGAGCGCGACCTGCGCGCCATCCTCGTGCGTGGGGTGGAGCAGTTGCCCGCGGGCAGCTATGATCCGGCGCAATACTTCGCCTCGGCCACCGAGCGGGAGATCCTGGCGGGCGCGCTGGGCGTCGCCGACGCCGCGCAACACGTGCACGCCTTCCTCCGCAGCATCACCAACCTCGACGACCTGATCGCCGATGTGCCACGTACCGATGCGCTACCCGACACGGAGCACCCTGATGAGCAGCACCACGCCCGCGCCTTCGTTGATCTGGAGGCGCCCGAAAAGCGCGATGCTGAAGCGCGCGACCGGCTGGAAAATCTGAAGGGACGCCTGGCTACCCATCTCGGCGACGCCAACATCCACACCTACGACGCCCAGTGGGCGGCCAATGGGCTGACCAGCGCGCACCTGGACCAGTTGTGCACCGATGTCGAGGCCACGCTGACACGACTGATCGAGGCAGAACTGGCGCGGCAGGATGCGCCGGGCGCCGTCGCCAGCGAGGAGGCAAGCCACGCGACGTTTGGCGTCGAGCGCCGTCATGGCTTCCAGGGGCGCGGCGACATCCTCCAGACCATAGTGGACTACCTCGCGGGCACCGCGCGGCAGCCACTGGTGATCTATGGTGCGTCGGGGGTGGGCAAGTCCGCGCTGGTGGCGCAAGCCAGCGCCCAGGCCAGCGCCCAGGCGCAAGCGGAGCGGCAGAACGCGGCGGTGGTCGTGCGCTTCATCGGCGCGACACCGGAGTCGTCAGATACCCGCGCGCTGCTGCAGAGTCTGTGCCGCCAGATCGCACATGAGTACAGCAGCGACGAGTCCACCATCCCCACCGATCTGGAGGGGCTGACGCAAGAATTGCCCAAACGGCTGGCGCTGGCCAGCGCGCAGCGACCGCTCGTCGTGTTCCTGGATGCGCTGGACCAACTGGGCGACGGGCAGCGCGCGCCCAACCTGAGTTGGCTGCCCAGCGAACTGCCCGAGCACGTGCGGCTGGTCGTCTCGATCCTGGCAGGCGACGCGCTGGAGCAGCTGCGGCGTCGCCTGCCGGCGGGCGGTGTGGTACAGCTCAAGCCGCTGGGGCGCTCAGACGCGGAGCGCGTGCTGACGCAATGGCTGGTGGAGGCGCAGCCACCGCGCACGCTGCGCCAACATCAGCGCGACGAAGTGCTGAACCAGTTCGCGGTCGAGGGGCTGCCGCTCTATCTGCGTCTGGCTTTCGAGGAGGCGCGCCGCTGGAAGTCCTTCACGCCGGTGGACGCGACGGCGCTGGTTTCCACGATTCCTGGCATCATCGGCCAGCTCTTCACTCGGTTGAGCGCACCGGCCAACCACGGCGGAGTGCTGGTGGCGCATGGGCTGGGCTACTTGGGCGCGGCGAAGGCCGGCCTTTCCGAGGATGAGATGCTCGACGTGCTCTCCCGGGATGCGCAGGTACTCGACGACTTCCGCGCGCGCTCGCCCAACTCGCCGCAATTCGACCGCCTGCCGGTGGTGATCTGGTCGCGACTGGCCTTCGATCTGCTGCCGTACCTGACCGAGCGGAGCACAGAGGGGGCGATGGTGCTGGCGTTCTACCACCGGCAGCTGGGCGAGGCGGTGGTGCGGCTGTATCTGAACGGCGATGCGGGCATCGCGCGGCATCGCGCGCTGGCTACCTATTTCGCCGGTCCCGCGCAGGGTGCGGCTGATGCAGCGGCAACGCCTCCTGATGGCGCGGCGCCCGATCTGCGGCGGCTGGCAGAACTGCCCTACCAGCAGACGCTGGGCGAGCAGTGGGATGAGGTGTTCGCCACTCTGACTGACTTCCGCTTCCTGGAGCAGAAGGCGTCGCACCTCGGCGTGCTCGAACGCACCGACGCGCAGGGCAACATCACCAGGACCTACACCGGCGTGTATCAGCTGCAGGATGACTACGATCTCGCGCTCGAGAAGATGCCCGCGGAGTAGTGCGCGGCTGTCGGAGGTGAGTGAGGTGAGTGATTCAACCTCGCTGCGGTTGTCTCGCGCTGAACAGCGGGGAGTGTTCGACGCGTTCGCCCGCACACTGCGGAGCGAGACGCACAACCTTGCCGACCAGCCCGATCTTCTGTGGCAGCAGACGTACAACCGGCTGCAATGGGAGGCAGAGCCGGTGCCACGGGTGCTCGCGCCCGAGTTGGCACGCCGGAGCATGCCGGGGGCGGCGCCATGGTTGCGGCTGCGCACGCCATTGGCCGAGTCTCCCGCGTTGTTGCGCACGCTGTCCGGTCACGAGGGACAGCTCACCGGGTGCACATTCAGCCCAGACGGTGCCCTGCTCATGTCTGTCGATGGGATGCGCAACTGCATGCTGTGGGAGACGCGGAGCGGCCAGAGGCGGCTCAGCATCGTCACCGGCCTACCCGATGCCATCACGGCCTGCGCCTATAGTCCCGATGGCTTGCTGCTGCTCACCGCTGGGGGCTTCAAGCAGTCCGTGATCAAACTGTGGGACGCACAGAGCGGTGAGGAGCGTTGCGCGCTGTCCGGACATACTGGGTGGATCAGCGCGTGCGCGTTCAGCCCAGACGGCGCCACCATCGCCTCCGCGAGCTGGGACGCGACCATCAAACTATGGGATATTCGCACGCAGCAGGAACGCGCAGCGTGGCGCGTTCCCACCAGAGAGGTCTGGGATTGCCATTTCAGCCCAGAC
>DASYGC010000544.1:0-6469 GCA_036000225.1 Ktedonobacterales bacterium
GGCGCTTGCGGATCGTCCCCAGCGGCAGCTCGTAGGCCGGCTCCTGGGCGATGAGGCCGTTCACGACGATATCGGCGGCGATGTTCCAGAGCAGCGGATCGCGCGTGCCCCGCCGCGACACATGGCGCAGCGCCGCGTGCAGCACCTCGTGCAGGATCACTCCGGCGCGCTGCGCGGGCGTCAGGCGCGCCAGAAACGCGCGGTTGACGAAGATGTCGCGCCCATCGGTCGCCGCGGTAGGTATCGTCTCGCTCGCGTGGATGCCCGCGAACAACGCCAGCGCCGCGAAAAACGGCGAATGGGCCCGCAGGCGCACCAGGGCGCCGCTCACCAGCCGGCGCATCTCCGCGTCGTAGACCATGAGCTACTCCAATTCAGCCCCCAGGCACGTGAATCCTGCCGTACACCCGTACGCCCCTACGGCGTGCCGCCACGAAGACGGTGCCCTCCGCCGGCGCGGAGGGCACCGTCTGGGATAACGTGTGCGCTCACTCTCCGAGCAGATCGAGATACTCCTGAAGATACCGCTTCAATTGTGGATCGCGCTGGGCCAGCAGCACCAGACTACCCACCTCGTCGCGGGCGCGCGCCAGCCGGAAGAGATCGCTGGCGAAGAGCTGCGACCACTCTGGTCCGGCGCGGTCGGTGAGCCAGCGAAACGCCTGGTAGCTCTGCTGGGCGTTGGCTGCGCGCACGGTGAGACCGATGGTGGTGGCGTAGCGCACCGAGGGCTCCTCCGGGAAAGCGATTGGCTCGCCCGCGCCGGCCAGGATGCGCTCGATATCGGGCAACTGCTCGTACAGTGCGCGATAGGCGTCAAACTCCGCCGCGGTCCCCTGGCCCACGACGACGGCGATGTCCAGCCCGACATGGTGCAGCGCGCTGGCCATCATCCACGAGCGCGGCGATGGCCACGCGGGTTGCTGCGCATCGAGTTTGTGGAGCAGTTCGGGCCGGAACGAGAGGAACGCCAGAATCTGCTCCTCCACACCAGCGGCCAGCGCATAGGCTTTGAAGCTCTCGAAGTCCGGCTCGACGGAGAGGTGCACGAAGCGATTGGCCAGCGGCGCGGGCATGTCGTAGACGGCGGCGCGGTCTTCCTTACGATTGCCCGCGGCCCAGATGAACCAGCCATCGGGGACCTGATAGTTGCCCACCCGGCGATCCAGGATCAGTTGCTGCGCCATGCCCTGCATTGTTGGCGGCGCCAGATTGACCTCATCGAGGAAGAGGATACCCACCCCTTCGCGCGGCAGAAACTCTGGTGGATACCAGCGCGAGACACCCTTCGCGGCGACGGGCAGGCCGCGCAGATCGGTCGGCGCCAGCTGCGAGAGGCGCACATCGACGAAGGCGAGCGCGTGCGCGCGCGCCGTCTGCGCGACGATGCTGGACTTGCCCACACCGGGCGGTCCCCAGATCATTGTGCTGAAACGGATCTGGTGGCTGACGAGCTGTTCCAGAAAGGCGGCGAGGGCAGTGGGAGTCATGCGGGCGCCTCCGGCGTGGCACGCGCGGCGAGCGTGGCGCTGGCCGCCGCGCGCACATAGGTGATGCCATCGTGGGCCAATGCCGCCAGCACCGCGGGCGGCGCGGCGGCATTGCGTGCGATGACATAGCGTTCGACCCATTGGGCTGAGGCGCTTGCTTTCTCATACGTCTGGGGCGGCAGAAGGTTGGAAGCCAGCAGCAGCACGCGGGGGAGCGTCGCGATAGGCTGGGTGCTCAGGGGGCCATCGAACCAGCGGTGATAGATGGATTGGCCCAGCTCGTGGCGGAATGCGGGATGGCGCGCCATCGCCTGGAGCTGCTCCACACTCGGGAAGGGGTAGAGCCGCGCCACCAGCGCGAAGGGGGTGTGCGGATTGCGCGCCAGCGCCTGGCGCATCTGCGCATCCTGGTCGCGGGCCATCTGCTCCAGATCCGCGTCGGGAGGGTCGAACTTGGCCGCGGCTGCGCGCCGATCGTCCTGGTCGCAGGCCATCTGCTCCAGCACCACGACGGGTGTGCGTGGATTCGCGGCGACCGCGCGGCGCACGCGCGGATCGTCGGAGCCCGCCCAGCGTTCGAGGAGTTTCACGGATAGCCGCGGATTGGCGGCCAGGGCGGCATGCCGCGCAGGGTCGGCGGTCAGCCGCCTGCGATCCGGCGCGGTCAGATGTGGGTGCTGGGCGGCTTCATCGAGCACGGCGGCATCTTCATCGCGGGAGAGTTGGGCCAGCACGTCGGCCGGCACGCACGGGTTCTGCGCAAGTGAGGCACGCACGCCGGGGTCGTCATCGGTCAGCAGATGCGCCAGCAGGGGCGCTGGCGTGCGCGGATTGCGCGCGACGGCGGAGCGCACCCCGCCATCCCAGTCGTCCGCCAGCATCTCCAGCGTGGCGGCGTCGATGCGGGCATGCTGTCCCGCCGCGATGCGCAAGGCGGGATCGCCATCATTGGCTTGCCGGCGCAACTGGGCCATAGGCAGACGCGGGTGGTATGCCACGATGCGACGCACGAGGTGGTCGGGATCTTTGACGAGCCGGTTGAGCATACCGAGCGAAGCGCGAGGGCTGCGCGCCACGGCGCTACGCACGTCGCTGGAGCGATTGCCCGCGAGCCGCATCAGCACGGCGGGCGGGGTGTGCGGATGGGCAGCGACCTGCGCACGGACCGTCTCATTCAGGCTGGCGGCCAGATGTTCGAGCAGCGCTGGCGAAGCATCGGGACACCACGCCAGCGCGTCAAGCGCGGGATATCCGCTCTGTAACTGGCGAAACCAGTGTGTTCGTCTGCCTGCGGAACGCGCGGGGCGCTCGGCGCCGGAGGAACCGTCCAGCAGATCGAGCAGCCATGGCGCGAACAGGCCGGGAAGTTCGTACAGGAGTTGCGCTTCGCCAGTTGCCAGGCGCAAGAAGATGCGCGTGAACGCCAGCTCTTCCCACTCGTGGTAGCCGCCGGGTTCGGCGGCCAGACCCACATGCAGCGCCACCAGGTAGCGCACCGCCGGATCGGCGGAGGTCAGCAGTGGCCGGAGCAGCGCCCGTGGCACATCCTCGCAGCGCAGCAATCCCCCAACCGTCTCCAGCGACATCGCGGCGGGGAAGTCGGGGCGTTCCAGCAGCAGAAATGGCAGCGCGGGATTGTCAAGCACCTGGCGGGGAAACTGGGCGGCGAGCGTGAGCAGCACCGCCAGCCGCGTGTTCGGGTTGCCCGCCACGGCGGCGCGCACCAGGGGATCAGCGTTGCGTCCCAGTACCTCCAGCGTGGCAGCTGGCGTGGCCGGGTTGGCAGCATCCCTCCGGTGCGCGTCGTCGGTCATCTGGCATCACCCGCCCTGTCGTCCAAAGAGCAACGGCTCGTGGCGCGGGAATGGCCGGCACTCGCGCGCCACGAAGCGGGCGATGCGCTCCGTTAACCACTCGTGTTCGGCAGGATTGGGCAGCATGAAGGTATAGGCGCCGATGCGGCTGAGCAATGCTGATCCCCTTCCGCCGCGCCCGACCTCCCGCTGCCGCTCCAGCCGACAGCATAGCATAGGCGGCGTGGCACACGAGCGGGCGCACGTGACGACCGCTAGCCTTCGCGTCCCGCCAGCTCGTCCACGGCGGATGCCCCGCGCAACTCGCGCAGCCACGGCTGCTCCGTCGCGGCGACGGCATCGCGGATACGCGCGACATGCTCGACGAAAGTGTTGGGCGGCAACTGGTCCAGTGGGAAGAAGCGCACGTCGCGCGTTTCATCGCTGCTAGTGAGCGCACCACCCGCTGCGCGACACACGAACGAGAAGATGATCTCGTCCAACACGGGCCAGCTATAGACGCCCGCCAGCCGCTCCACCGTCACGTCGAGGCCGGTTTCTTCCTTGACCTCACGCACGACCCCCGCCCACGGCGGCTCGCCGCGCTCCAGGGCGCCGCCCGGCTGGCCCCAGAAATCGCCATCGCGCCGGTGGCCGAGCAGCACACGCCCCCGCTCATCGAAGATGCTGGCGAAGACGCCGACGCGAAAGCGCATGGGGCACAGTCCCTCCATCCCCGGTAGAGCCGTGGGCGATTGGGCGTCCACCGGATGTTGGCCGTCCACCGGACACCCCTACATTCAGCCGGCAGCCCAGCGGCGCGCGGCGTTGCCCTTATGGGCCGCCTTCGAGCACGAAAACCAGATAGCAGTCGCCCGTGTGCGGCACGAACATCAGCGTGGACGTCATGCCAGCGGGAATAGGCGGCGAGAGCACCGGTCGCGACTGGCCGAACAGGGTGACGATCGTCCCGACCTGGGCCAGCGGCCACATCCCCTCCTGGCTCAGCTTCGCGCGCGACCAACAGGTGCTCTCGGGCGCCACACCTGCGCACCAGCCGGCGCCCGCGCACTGGCTGAGGTTCTCATAATCGCGCCCCAGCACGTGGACGCGATAGGGCAGACCATGCGGCCCAGGCAGCGCATAGCCAAAGTGGTTGGCCGTCCACGGCTGGAACGCCGCCACGCCCAGCGCCACGAGTGCCAGCACCACCGCCGCGCCCAGCGCGACTGCCCAACGACGCTTCAAGACGCGCACCATCCACGCGCTCCTCCGCTGTTGGTGACGAACCAGATGCCCGCCACCGCCCATATCTGGATCCAGCGTAGCAAACGCGGCGCATCCATGCTATGAGCCAGCTCACACCACAGCACTTCGCATCCTCGCGGGGTGTCGATCGTCACCCGCCGCTGGCTCTAGCCGTTGAGCGTGAGCACCATCTGCGGCGTCGGGATCTCGTGATCGGCGCGAATCGGCGTCACCGCGGTCCCCACGGCGAAGAACTCGATAATATGGCTATCCCAGCCATGGCTCGACTCCTTGATCTGCGTGCCGACGATGCCCTCGGCCTCCAGATTCATCGCCTCGGCCTGCATGCGCTCCATCGCCAGTTCACGCGCATCATAGAGCGCCTGCGTGAAGTTCGCCATCTCAACATTGCGCCCCACCGACTTGAACCACTGACCCAGCCCCTGATGCGCCACGTGGTACACACACGTGCCCATCGTCAGCCCCAGCGGCCGGTAGCCCGCGTGCAGCAGCGTGCGGAAGTCCTGACCCGAGAGATCGCTGGTGAACGGCTTGCCAAACTTGGTGCGATGACTGGTGCCATCGCGCGAGCGCACCGCCGTGCCCACCGCGATGAACTCCGCCAGGTTCTCGCCCCACTCGTAACGGCCAACATCCAGCCGCACGCCGACGATGCCATCCGCGCCCAGCGTATCGGCCTCGGCCTCCATGCGCGCCATCGCCAGTTCCCGCGCGCTATACATCGCCTGCGTCAGCACCGGCAGCTCCTGGCTCACATTGAAGTACGCCTGCTGGTAGCCGATGTGGTAGATGCTGGAGCCGACCACCATGCCCACCGGATCGAAGCCCGCCTCTTTGACCAGTAGGAACTCATTGACCGAGAGGTCGCTGGTGAACAGGCCGCGTTTGCCATCGCCGCCGCGCATGCCTCTGAGTCGTTCGAGCGAGTGCGGCGCGAGCTGCACCTGCCCCGATTGCTGGTCGGGCTGCACCCAGCCGGCCTGCCCCTGCTGTGGCCCCTGCCCTTGCGCCTGCCCCTGTGGCTGATTCTGTCCTTTGCCTGGCATGTCACGTGCTGCCTTTCGCTGTGAGTGAACGCGCTTTTTTGAGACGATCAATTGGCCTGATTGCACCTGTCTCGCGGTTCGCGTGTCTACCATGTCTCTTCGTAGTCCGCGCCGAGGGAGTTCGTGGCCGAAGGCCGTTGGGGCGCATGGGTATGCGCCCGGATTCACCCGCCACCCGCGGCGATCAGGTGAGCAGCCGCTGGAGCGCGGCGCGGTCCTGCGCGCTGCGCTGAGCCAGCGCGGCCAGTTCGGCGGCCAGTTCTTCGATCCAGGCATCCAGCCCCAACGGCTCGCTCTTCAGCGAGATGCCGCGCACCGTGTGCGTGCGGGCGGCGGCAAGGCCGCCCTGGGCTGCTTCGACGACATACTCCCACTCGCCCAGGTTGGCCGCTAACCGGCGCACGGGATGCTGGTGGCTGAAGAGGCCGCCGCCGCGCTCCACGCGCACCCGGTGGGGCAGCGCGCCGCCCAGCTTGGTCGCCAGCGCCTCGAGGAACGCACCGGTATCGCCAGCATCCGAGCGCAACGAGGCCGCCAGCAGCTCGAATCCCATGCCTGAGGTCAGGCTCTCGTCGTCAGCCATGGCGATACTTGATCCCTTCCACTGGCTCTGCCTACTTTCGGGTACCCATCCGCATGCCCTGGGCACCTGGCGGGCACGCCTACGACACCGCATCCATGCGGCTTCGCCTTACACTACGCAGCGCCGGCATCACGGTTGGCGCACCAGCCCGCGGTGCCAGTATACCGCGCGCCCACGCCCGCCGTGCGCCCACGCCCGCCGTGCGCCCACGCCCGCCGTGCGCCGCCTAGCCATCGAGCGGCAGCACCAATTGCGGCGCGGCGATCTCGTGGTCCGCGCGGATCGACG
>DASYGC010000545.1:0-2902 GCA_036000225.1 Ktedonobacterales bacterium
AACCGGGCGCCCGGTTGGCGATCAGGCATCGAATGCCGCTGGTCAGCTGGCGTCCAAGGCGCAAGATGCCGCCGGACAGATCTCCGATCAGGCACAGCAGATGGGCGGCTGGGTGCAGGACCAGGCACAGCAGGTGGCGGACCAGGCGCAGAATCAGGCGTATCAGATCAAGGGCTGGTTCGAGCGCACGCTGGATGAGAGCCCGCTGGTGTTGGGACTGGTGGCGCTGGCGGCTGGCTCGGTGCTGGGCCTGGCGGTGCCAGAGACCCCGCAGGAGCACCAGATGATGGGACCAGCCCGCGATAATTTGGTCCAACAGGCTGAGGGTGCCGCCCAGGGTGCCTTGGACAAGGTCCAGAAAGTCAGCGATCAGGCGCAGAAGGCGGCCAAGCAGGAGGCGCAGAAGCAGCAACTGATGTAGGCTCGCCTGGCACCATGCCTGCACTGTCGAAGGCCCGTGCGTGCGCTCATGTACGCACGGACTTTCGATGCTCCGCGCACACGTGCCGCGCACGCGCGGTACATGTGTACGGCACAAGAAACTGGCACACTTCCTGCGAATTGAGATCCCTGGACGCCGCACGCACGCCAATGCCGCCGAAGCGCGCAGCGCTGAAACATCATGCCGCCCAATGAGTGCGCGGCAGGTGCCGGTGAGGATTGGCGACGCGGCCCGCGCGGCGCATCCAAAAGATCCACGGCGAACGCGATCATCGCGATTCTCCTGTGCGCCCTAAGCGGGTCGATCCACCGCGCCGCTGACGACCCGCGGGCGACCGAGGAAAGGCAAGGATGAAGAAGACCCATGCGCAATAATACCCGTCCCAATGGAGACTTGTTCGGCGGACTGCGAGATATTGCCGCCAACTATCGGCACACGCTTGGCCAGCCGGGTCCGGCACAGGTGGCGGTGCTTTCCAGCTTTCCGCCACGCGAGTGTGGCATCGCGACCTTCGCGCGCGATCTCGTTGACGCCATTGGGCCGGCTCGTCCTTTGCGGTCCATTTCGGCGCTGGGCCCGCTGGGCCCGCTGACTCCCTGGGTGATCGCCATGGAAGAGACCAACCAGCAGTATCGCTACGATGAGCCGCATTCACCGGTGCGCGCGAAGATCATGCGGGACGTGCGCGCGCAGTATCGTGAAGCGGCGCTCATCGTCAACGCGTCGGCGTCCACCCGTGCCGTGCTCATCCAGCATGAGTATGGTCTCTTTGGCGGCGAGTACGGCGAGTATCTCTTGGACTTCATGCGCGCGGTCGAACTGCCGATTATCACGACCATGCATACCGTGCTGTCTCGGCCGGATGCCGCGCTGCGTCGGGTCACCGAGCAATTAATCAATGCCTCCTCCGCCGTCGTCGTCCTGGCACAGACCGCGCGTGAGATCCTTGCCACGTATTATCCGCGGGCGAACCTGGACAAAGTGCACTTCATTCCGCATGGCACGCCCAGCGTGCGGCGCGAGGCAGTGACGCGCCATCAGCGGGCGCGCGGTCTGCAAGGGCGCACCATCCTTTCGACCTTCGGCCTGCTCGGCCCCGACAAGGGCATCGAGTTTGCCATTCGCGCACTGCCCGAGGTCGTCGCGCGCCACCCCGATGTGTTGTACCAGGTGCTCGGCCAGACCCACCCGGGTCAGGTCAAGCGCAGCGGCGAATCGTATCGCGAGATGCTGACGGCGCTGGTTGAGGAACTGGGATTACAGAATCACGTGCGCTTCTATAATCGCTACCTGAGTATGAAAGAGCTGTTGGGGTATCTGCGCGCCACCGACATCTATGTCATCCCCTATCTCAACCCCCAACAGATTGTCAGCGGGACGCTGGCGTATGCGGTGGCCTGTGGCAAGGCCATCGTGGCCACGCCGTTCACGTACGCGCGTGAGATGCTGGCGGAGGGGCGTGGGATCCTCGCGGAGTTCCGCGACAGTGCCAGCCTTGGCACTGGCATCAATAGCCTGCTGGATGATCCTGCCTTGAAAGAGCAGGTGGAGTCGGCGGCGTATACCTATGGACGGCGCATGCACTGGCCGGCGGTGGGTGTCACCTACCTGCGGCTCTTCCGGCGGGTCATTGACGACGACGAAACGCAACGCCGGGCGCGCCAGATGGCCCTGCGTCGCCAGACCGCCATGCGCGCGCGACGCCTCTCGGGTATGGACCGGGTCGCGGGAGCCGGCAGCCTGGGCGGCGGCATTGGTCGTGCCGGCCTGCCGGTCTCGGCGGCGGTGTACGCCAGCGACATGTTGGATACCGCCGCACCGCCGCTCACCCACCGGTGACGGCGATGGCTCGCTGGCCGGTGGGATTCACCCCCCACCGGCACTACCGTCTCTGCCGGTGACGCCGGTGGGAGAATCACTGTGCCTGAGATGCGCGCCTGAACGGTCTTGCCCTGTGGGTGACCGCTTCGGGCGGCAGACGACCAGCAGCGGGAATGCCAGCATCAGCCAACGGGTGGCTGTGGGGCGGGCCAGGGATCGGGCAGTGGCTCGGGTGATGGCCCAGGAGTCGGAATGGGCGGCTGTGGCTCGGGCGCGGGATCTGGCACTGGGGGTGGCACCGGACCAGGAAGTGTCTCGGGGGTAGGAGTTGGCGTGGGCGCCGGAGCGGGATCGGGCAATGGGCTGGGCGCGGGATGCGGCATGGGACTGGGCGCCGGTGTCGGCAGCGGCATGGGCGTGGGACCAGGAACCGGGCTGGGCACGGGATTGGGCACCGAGCCAGCAGGCGCGATCATACCGCCACCCGCGTTGGACCACCGCGAGACGAGCGGGAGCAGAGGCGCGGGCATGGCCGCCGCGCCACCGCATGTGCCAGCGGTGGCTACCGCGATGCTGTGCTCGAATGTGCGCTGCGCCGCAAAGCTCACCGGCCTGGACCGCGAAGATGTGGCATCAGTG